>JAYPYG010000019.1:0-14710 GCA_038280095.1 Fidelibacterota bacterium
TGAATGCAGCTTATATCCCAAATAAGATTTATTTTCCTGAACTTCCTAAAGAATCTAAAGAGATTGAATCTTGGTTGTCAGAAAAAGCAGGAAGAAAGGTAGTATTTCATGTTCCTCAAAGAGCAGTCAAGCTTCAAGAACTAAAACTTGCTAATCGGAATGCAAAATTATTGTTAAATGAATGGTTGCTAAATATTAAAAAACGTAAAGATTATATTCCAAAATTATTAAATGAATTAAAAGATATCTTAAATCTTAATAAACCTCCAAGACTAATTGAAGCGTTTGATATATCTCATTTAGGAGGAACGGATACTGTGGCATCTACGGTAGTATTTAAAGATGGTAGACCATTTAAAAGTGCCTACAGAAAATATAATATTAATGTTGATAAAGTAGATGATTTTGAGTCAATGCGAGAAGTAGTTTTTAGACGATATAAACGTCAATTAAAAGAAAAAAATACGTTACCTGATCTTGTATTGATTGATGGCGGAAAAGGTCAATTGTCTGCCGCCATAGAATCGCTTAAAGAATTAAAACTTGATTTACCAATAGTAGCACTTGCTAAACGTTTGGAAGAGTTATTTTTACCATCACAAAAAGATTCTCTGCGCATTGCTAAAAATTCACCTGCCTTAAATGTTTTAAAGCAGTTAAGAGATGAAGCACATAGGTTTGCTATCACGTTTCAAAGACAAAAAAGAACTAAAGGAATTGTTAAATCAAAATTTGAAGATATTCCTGGAGTTGGAAAGAAAACCGTTGAAAAAATATACAAGCGATTTCAAAATACTAATGATATGAAAGATTTATCAGATAAAGCATTATCTTACAAACTTGGTGTTAGTCAAAAGATTGCAAAAGAGATCAAACAAATAATTTAAAAAAGATCATTTTCTTTCATCCAATCGTCTGAAAGAAACTTTCTCATGTAATTTCTAATACTATCAGGAAGTATTACCAAGCAATTTTGCCCTTTTTTGAGCGATTTTGCTGCTTTTAAGGCTGCAAACATAGCAGAGCCACATGAACCCCCAATTAGTAGTCCTTCTTCGCGAATAAGAGCTCTTGCAGTATTGAATGCTTCTTTGTCATTAACTTTGACAAAATCATCTATATATTCATGTTCACAAGTTTTGGGTATAAAATCATAACCAATTCCTTCAACTTTATAAGACTGTCCTTTATATTCATCTTCACCGCCTAAGATAGAGCCATAAGGATCAGCTCCAATGATTTTTATATCTTCAATTTCTTCTTTTAATCTTTTTCCAACTCCAGTAGCAGTTCCACCAGTACCAACACCCATAACAACCATATGTAAATCTGTTCCGAAGTCATTTAAAATTTCTTGAGCAGTATCATGGTAATGTGCATCAGGGTTACAACAGTTAGTCCACTGATCTAAAATGTGACTATTTGGAATCTCTTCATTTAATTTTTTTGCAACTCCAAAATTACTTTCTGGATCATCATGGGCTGCTTCCGTCGGAGTTCGTACTATTTTTGCACCTAAGGCATTGATAGTAAGTTCTTTTTCCATGCTCATCTTCTCAGGCATACAAATAATTAGTTTATATCCTCTTACAGCAGCAGCTAAAGCCAGTCCAATTCCAGTATTGCCAGATGTTGCTTCAATTAGTGTATCTCCTGGCTTAATACGACCTTCTTTTTCAGCATGGTCAATCATTCTAAAGGCAGTTCTGTCTTTTACTGATCCTCCAGGATTTACCATTTCTATTTTTGCATAAAGATTACATTCAAGGTCTTTTCCAATGGAATTTAATTTTACGACAGGAGTTGATCCGATTGTTTCAAGAATGTCATTATATATCATGCATAGATATTAAAAAAAAAGGGGCGAAAAGCCCCTCTTTTTTTTCAATCGGTTAGAATTATTTTACAGAAATTTTTCTACCGAGTGATGATTTTGCTTTTGGAAGTAGAACTTTTAATACTCCATTATCAATTTTTGCAGATATTTTATCTGTTTCAACATTGCTTGGAACACTAAACGTTCTTTCCATTTTACCATATTCATACGAATCATATTTATCAGACTTTCTTTGTCCTGAAATTTTTAAACGATTGCTATCGAAAGTTACTTCAATATCGTCTTTGGACATTCCAGGAACATCCATAGTCAAATAATATTCTTTTTCATTTTCATTATAATAATTTGAAACATTATTCGTATTCATCAATGAAAAACGTGGATCATATGATAAGTCATTGAAAAATTGATCAATAATATTATCAAATGTATCTATTTCATTGTTTAATGGTTTCCATTTTATTAAACTCATTTTATTCTCCGTTCAATAGTTAATATTTACGGTATTATAGTTGCAAACGGAGTGCCAATTAGAAAGGATATGCAAGTTTGGCATAAATTAATTTTAAGCATTGCCATTTTTTCAAATTGTAGTAAAATTGTATGAATTTTTGACATAAAAAATGAATTTTAAGAAAATATTATCACAAGCAAATAGTAAAGCAGAATGGGTAGGTCTTCGTTATGTTGAAGAAAAACAAAATATTCTTTCTACCAAAAAGTTTTCCTTAGACAATGTACAGCGCAATGCTACTAGAGGAGTGATGATTGATGTGATGGTAAATGGACAATTTTCTTATTACGCCACTCCATTTCTTGATGAAAAACATATTCTTGAATGTATAGATATTGCTGTCAATAATGCTCAGCTAGCATCAAAATTTTCCGTGTTTAAATTTGATCATAACGAAGTTAGGAAAGGCTATGAAGGTACGTACAAAACAAACCTGAAATCTCCGTTAAGCAATTTATCAGTTAACGATATAAAAGATTTAGCATTTCTTGGATCAAAAAACATGATGAATTTTGATAAAAGAATTGTTCATGCAGCTACCACAGTAGAGCTAATTGAGCGAAACACTAGAATTGTAAGCACAAATGGTGCTGACATAGACCAAAAGATGGATATTGTTTTGGTGGAATTATCCTCAACAGCTCAGGACAAAAATGATTCACAAACTCGTAGTAATCATGGAATGAGAGGACATTGTTTTCAAGCTGGCGCTGAGTTTATAGAAGATTATGATATTCAAGCAGAAGCAAAGCAAATTTCAAATCAGGCTATAGAGCTATTAGAGGCAGATCAATGTCCAACTGAAGTGTGTGATTTGGTGTTAGCTCCCGATCAAATGATGCTACAAATCCATGAAAGCGTAGGTCATCCATTAGAGCTTGATAGAATTTTAGGGGATGAAAGAAATTTTGCTGGTTCAAGTTTTGTTAACCTTGAAGACTTTGGGACATTACAATATGGTTCTGAACTAATGAATATAGTTTTCGATCCAACTGTCGATAACCAGTTGGCATCATATAATTATGATGATGGAGGAATGCCTGCTACAAAAGAACATCTAATCAAAGACGGTATTCTTGTTAGAGGGTTAGGCGGTATTGAAAGTCAAATACGTTCTGGAATTGATGGCGTATCAAATCTTAGAGCATCATCTTGGAACAGGATTCCAATTGATCGAATGGCAAATATTAACCTAGAGCCTGGAGTTTCTACTAAAGAAGAAATTATTGGAAGTATTGAGCGAGGAGTGTATATGGAAAGCAATCGTTCATGGTCTATTGACGACTACAGAAATAAATTCCAATTTGGGTGTGAGTATGCAAAATTGATTGAAAATGGAGAATTAACCAAAGTTGTTAAAAATCCAAATTATAGAGGAATCACTAATCCATTTTGGAGAAGTCTTTCTATGACAGGAAATGAGGATACCTATGAAGTATTTGGTACTCCAAATTGCGGAAAAGGTGAGCCTAATCAGGTCGAGAGAGTTGGACATGCTTCTCCGTTATGTAAATTTGATAAAGTTCAAGTATTTGGAGGAGCATAATGAAAAAAGAAATTTTTCAAGAAATTTGCTCACAAGTATTTAGTTCTTTAGAAAATAATGAACAATTAACTATTTATTTAGAAGGTGAGAACTCACAGTATTTTCGTTTTAATGATTCAAAGTTGCGTCAAAGTGGAATTATTGAAGATTATGCAGTGACTATTTCACTTTTTTCAGGTAAAAAATCACTTCAAGCTGCAACTACAGTATCTTCAGATATTGAAAGTTCTGTAAATAATTTAAGAAATGAAATTCATGCACTTAGAGATCCTTTATCTCTTATACCAGAAAATGAGTTTACAAGTTTTCCTGATAGCTTTGAATCCGTAGAAATGATCAAGTCTGGACAATTACCAGACAGAAATGAAATATTGGAAGCTTTAATGGATGTTATTACCAAAGATTATTTGACTGGAGTTTGGACATCTGGTAAGATTTTTAGAGCATGTTCTACTTCAGAGGGTACAAATCATTGGTTTGAAAAAGATTCATTTATTTTTGACTTTTCTTTAATAGATGAAAAAGAAAATATGGTAAAAGTTCTTTTTCCAGGAAGTTCTTGGGATAAAAATAAGTTTGATGCAGCATTCGAGGAAGCATCTAGTAAGCTGAAGCTCATGAATAAGTCAAAAATGGAGCTTAAACCAGGAAAATACAGAGTATGGTTTGAACCAAATGCTGTAGCAGATTTTGTTGATATGTTTAATTGGAATGGAGTGAGCGAATCTTCGTTTAGAAACGGATCAAGTTGTTTATTAAAAATGAGAAATTCTGAACAAAAATTATCACCTTTATTTTCTTTACATGAATCTTTCTCTTCAAGGGCAACAGCTCCATTTAACTCCAGAGGAGAAGTTTCAAAGGATGTAAATATTATTAATAAAGGTGAACTTAATAGTACCTTAATTAATTCTAAAACTGCTTTAGAGTACGGAATATCATCTAACTTTGCAGAAGAAGCAAATTCATGGGGTATGGGAGAATACATGAGGTCACCTTTTATGGAGCCGGGAGACATTGATAAAGATGGCCGTTTGCAAAAATTAGGAACAGGTATTTTTATATCAAATATCCATTATCTTAATTGGAGTGATACGCTTGGAGGAAGAATCACTGGCTTGACGAGATATGCGTGTTATTGGGTTGAAGATGGTAAAATGGTTGCCCCAATTAAAACAATGAGATTTGATGATTCGTTTTATAATTTTTTTGGAAGTAATTTAGAAGGCGTTGGAAAAGAGATTTTAGCACGACCAGTAATAGAAACTTATGACGGAAGAAATCCTGGAGAAACCACTTGTCCAGGTATACTGGTTAATGATTTTGAATTAACTCTCTAAATCTCTATATTTCGACGCTATTTTAAAATTGGCGTCGTACCCAAGTGGTTTAAGGGACCGGTTTGCAAAACCGTTATTCGTCGGTTCGAATCCGACCGACGCCTCAATGTGTTGCCCGGGTGGTGAAATTGGTAGACACAAGGGACTTAAAATCCCTCGGAGATAATACTCCGTGCCGGTTCGAGTCCGGCCCCGGGCACAAATCTTATGAATCACTTTATTTTTTTTCATGGAGTCGGCATCCGCTCTCATTTTTGGCACATAATAGCACCAAAGTTAGATGAAAGATCTGTAGAGTATTCACTGATAGATTTAGACTTTTCTTCGTTAGATAATGCATTTGAATCTTCAATAAAGTCTGTCAAAGAAATCATGAAAAAGTATCCTGAAAGAAACTTTGTTCTCGTTGGACATAGTTTAGGAGGATTGTTTGCAATTTATGTCGCTCAACAGCTTGGAGATGTAATTCATAAGTTAATTTTTGTTAACACAGGACTTGCACCAAAGAGGGTGGCTATGAAAGCGATGCAGCAGATGCAAATTAATCGTATATCAAAAATTATTAAAAAGATTGGGATGAGAATGCTTTTTAGTGGAAAGTTGCCTAAATGGTTGACAAGATCGCTCTATTTTACTGATGACACACCTGAACATATAAAAATAGAACTATCAAAACATAAAGTACGTGAAAATCGTTCATTTCTAATGGAACATTTCAATTCAAAAAGTGTATGGAATTCACATTTAGAGCGTATACATTTTAGCGGTCCTGATAATGTACTTTCAGTATTTGGAAGTAAGGATAAAACTACTCCTAAAAGAGCATTTATGCATCTTGTTAAAAAACTTAATGCATCGTATAGTATTTATCAGGGAAGTGGACATAATGATATTATAACAGCGCCTAAATACAATGATAAATTTGTTGAAGAGATAATTTTATTTGCTGATAATATTTGATTTAGATAAATATGTTAAAGTATTACTTTATATATAAATTAAAACACTACTATAATCATATAATCCTTGGATTGATATGTGCAATTTACTAATATTGTTATAATGAGACCTTTCCATTTAGCCTTTCCGGTTACAGATTTAAAGTCATCTAAATCCTTTTATGTAGATGTATTAAAATGTGAAGTTGGTAGATCATCTGATGTATGGATTGACTTTAATATGTTTGGCCATCAAGTGGTAGCTCATCTTGTAGATGAAAACAATCATCCAGCTTCAAATAGTGTTGATGGAGATGAGGTTCCTGCCTCTCATTTTGGAGTAGTATTAACCATGTCTCAGTGGAAAGAGTTAAAAAAACATTTATTAGAGAAAAAAATTCAGTTCATCATTGAGCCTAAAATTCGTTTTAAGGGAGAAGCAGGTGAGCAGGCTACAATGTTTTTTAAAGACCCTTCAGGAAATGCACTTGAATTTAAGGCATTTAATGACGATAATCAGATTTTTGCAAAATAAGGAGAATTTTGTTAATGGATAAAACAGCAATAGCCCACTGGGCGCCTGAAATTGGAGGTCAGTTTTGGTGGAATGGTATATTCTTTGTTTTAATTTTTGTCCCTTTCATGTTATTTATAGGTAAGAAATTATCTTCAAAGCAACGTGATTATATGTTGTATGGAATGGGGGCCTATCAGTTAATCAAAGTATTTACTGTCCAAATGTCTCATATTTTATCAGATAATTATATTTTAGCGACTCATCTTCCTTTGCAATTATGTGGAATATCAGGAATTCTAGCTGGAATTGTAGTGTTTTATAGAAAGCAAATACTTTTTGAATTTTTATACTATTTCGGTGTTGTAGGATTTATTCATTCGATTTTAACGCCAGAATTTACGGGAGGAACATCTCCTTGGAACATTTTTGATTATTATGTTGGACACTCAATGTTGTTAATTGTTCCAGCCTGGCTTATGATATATTATGATCAACGATTAAGACATAATGCATGGTGGACTAGTTTCGTTTATTTGCAGCTCATCGTAGTATTAGTTTCGCAGGCAAATTCTATCATTGGCAATGGTGCTAATTACATGTATCTAGCTAAGGCTCCAATAGCCGATAGTCCATTAGTGTTGCAAGACCCATACCACATAATTGGATTTGAAATTTTTGCAATTATTCATTTTTATGTTCTTGACGTTATAGCAAGGCGGATTTTCGATAAATGACACTACTCTTAGCATACTTCTTCTTGGCATTATTTTTATCTTTTTTATGCTCGCTACTTGAGGCAGTTTTGCTCTCTACGCCTGCGTCATATTCATCTATTTTATCTAAACAAAATGCTTCTCAAGGAGATCGCTTAGAACGTTTTAAAGAAAACATTAATCGTCCTCTTGCAGCAATTTTAACATTAAATACATTTGCTCATACATTAGGTGCTGCCGGAGTTGGAGCTCAAACCTTAGAACTGTATGGAGAAAGTTCCGTTGCAATTGCCTCAGGAATTTTGACTTTATTGATATTAGTGTTTTCTGAAATTATACCCAAAACCATTGGAAGTGTTTACTGGAGAGATTTAATAGGTAATACAACTTTAATTATAGAAGTTCTTATATTTTTTACTTATCCATTAGTACTTCTTGCAGAATATATATCAAACTTTGGCGAAGATGAAGCTACTGTAACCAGAGAAGAAGTGATTGCAATGGCAGAGATGGGCGAAGATGAAGGTGTCTTAGAAGAGCAAGAAACTGATATTATTGAAAACACGTTAAAGCTTAAAGATGTCAAGGTAAAAGATATCATGACTCCTCGATCGGTAATATTTGCGTTGAAAAGCGATTTTACGGTTGGTCAAGTGCTTGAAGAGCATGAAACATTGGATTTCACTAGAATTCCTATTTTTGAAGGTAGTTTGGACGTTATAAAGGGTATGGTTAATCGATATGAAATCATTAATCGTAAGGCGGATGATCAGTTTAGTACAAGAATGCATGAAATTTCACAAGAAGTTCCATTTGTTAATGAAAACGACCCAATTGATAAGGTCTTGGAAGTGTTTATAAAAAATCGCGATCATATGGCATTAGTAAAAGATAATGGTCATATCCTAACTGGATTAATCACGCTAGAGGATGCAATTGAAACTATTCTAGGGCAGGAAATTGTCGATGAACATGATTCAGTGGTTGATATGAGAGATTTAGCTGAATCAAAAGAGCAAGAATAAATAATTAATTAAATATTTGAGTTTTTAAAATCCTACATTAACTTCACCATCAGTTATGGCAAAAAAACAAACATTTACATCAAAGCTAAGCAAGCAAGACAGCAACTTTAAATATGTAAAACATATCAAGTCTGTCAAGTCCGAAGATACTGGTCATATCAAGTTCTTAGAAAACATGGTAAGATTAGAAGAAAATGAAAATCTTGATCAGGCTTTGAAAAGAATGGAAGAAGAATCCAAACAAGTTTTATCGTTTGGAGAAGTTCTTGAAGAGGCATCTACTGAAGAACAGCCTACAGAAGAAGCTCCTGTAGAGGAAGCTCCAGCAGAAGAAGAATCTAAAGAAGAAGCTCCTGCGGAACAACCTACAGAAGAAGCACCAGCTGAAGAACCTGAACCGGCAACTGAAGACGAATCAGCTGAACAAGCTGAAGAATCCTCCGATAAATAATTTTTGGAGAGGTGGCCGAGTGGCTTAAGGCGCACGCTTGGAAAGCGTGTAGAACGCAAGTTCACGCAGGTTCGAATCCTGTCCTCTCCGCAAAAAAATGTTAATTAAACCTCTCATTCATTATGCTTTTCATTTTATAGTTCCTGTATTTATTGCTAGAGCCTTATTTAAAGACAATTGGGTTAAGGCATGTCTTTTGATGTTTGCAACAATGTTAATTGATTTAGATCATTTATTAGCAACACCTATTTTTGATTCCAATAGATGCAGTATTGATTATCATCCGCTCCATACTATTTATGCTGCATTATTTTATTTAATCCTTTTTTTTAGTCCAGATTGGAGGTTAAAAGCAGTATCTATCGGATGTTTATGGCATCTTTCTACTGACTATATTGATTGTTTGTTGTAATATTTTATAATGAATTCCATTAAAAAAATCAAAACAATAGACAATTTAGAATTTTTTACCGTTTCTGTAGATTCAAAAAAAGAGATACCTTTTATTGATACTATGGTGTCTGCAGGATTTCCTTCTCCAGCAGATGATTATCTAGATCTTCCTATTGATTTAAATGAATATTTAGTAGAAAACAGCGCTGCAACATTTTATATCAGAGTCTCTGGTAATTCTATGCAAGATGAAGGAATTGATGATGGAGATTTATTGGTTGTTGATCGATCAAAAACTCCTAAGAATAATGATATTGTCATTGGTGTATTGAACGGTGAATTCACCGTAAAAAAAATTCAAAAAACAAAAACCAAATTATTTATGGTTGCAGCAAATAAAGAGTATAAGAAAATTGAAATTACCGAAGAGATGGATTTTTCTGTTTGGGGAGTTGTAACCTATGTCATCCATAAAACAAGATAGCTACATAGCTATTGTTGATTGTAACAACTTTTACGCCTCATGTGAGAGAGTTTTTAATCCTAGTTTAAACAACAAACCTGTTATTGTGTTGTCCAATAACGATGGATGTGTTATTGCGCGCTCACAAGAAGTAAAAGATTTAGAAATCCCCATGGGAATTCCAGTCTTTAAAATTAAACATCTTGTTGAAATTCATGATATCCAGATTTTTTCATCAAATTTTGCATTATATGGGGATATCTCTAATAGAATTATGAATATCATCCGCTCGAGTAACTCTGAGATGGAAGTCTATTCTATTGATGAGGCATTTGTCACTATTAATCCTCGCTATACAGATCCCATAGATTATGCTACAACACTTAGAAACAAGATTTATCAATGGACCGGAATACCGGTATCAATTGGAATAGGAAAAACCAAGACCTTAGCTAAAGTAGCCAACCATTTATCTAAAAGAGGTGTAGGAAAGGATAACGTTTGTTTAATTGATAGT
Organism: Fidelibacterota bacterium; assembly: GCA_038280095.1. Taxonomy (GTDB): domain Bacteria; phylum Fidelibacterota; class Marinisomatia; order Marinisomatales; family Marinisomataceae; genus Marinisoma. The sequence goes on from JAYPYG010000019.1 coordinate 10,255, forward strand.
ACAAATGATCAGGATTTACTGCAGAAAGTCAAAGTGCATGACATCTGGGGAATTGGAAGAAGAAAGCAAAAATTTTTGAAGATTAATGGTATTTATAATGCCTATGATTTGAAACAGGCTAATCCAGAATGGATTCAAAAACATATGACCATTATTAGTAGGCACACCGTAGATGAGTTGAATGGTAGAAAAAAAATAGAGTTAGAACGCGAATTTATCACTAAAAAGAGTATTTCAACTTCTAGGTCATTTTCTAGAATGATATCTGATCTTAATACCTTGAGAAATGCTATTTCTTCGCACGCTTCTAGATCTGCTGAAAAGCTACGATCACAAAATAGTTTTGTTAATTCAATTGGGGTATATTTATGCACCAATCGTTTCCGCGCTGATTTGCCTCAATATCGTCGTTATATCAACGTTCAGCTGCCTGTTGCTTTAAATGATACCAGTGGCATCATTAACGCTGCTTTAGAAGGGTTGTATGCGATTTATAAAAGTGGATATGAGTATAAGAAATGCGGAGTAATCTTAAATGACTTAGTGCAAGCAAATGAGGTGCAACAATCATTGTTTTATAATCGTAGAGATAAGGATGAACGTATTAGCGCATCTATCGATCAAATCAATCAATCTTTTGGTTCAGACACTATCAGATACGCTGTCCAAGGAGAGAATGAGTCTTGGTCAATTAAAAGAGAAAAACTTTCCCCAAGCTACACCACAAATTGGAACGAATTTTTAACATTGAAGGTTTAGTAAGCATATACTAAACTCTAAAAAATGAAGCACTATATCATAATACTAATCTTGTTTAGTACTTTTTCTTTAGCTCAAGAAGCATCAACGGGAAATATCTTAGAAGACCATGACAAAGCAGTTGAAGGAATTTTGTCAGATGAGATTAAAAAACAAACTAAAATTATTAACAAGTCATTAGCAAAACAGAGCAATGAGGTGCTCTTCGCGCAGGCAGGTTATTCATTTATGGGTATTATAGGAACTATAATCTTAGAAGGGAACAATTCAAATCCTGCAAACTTCATACCGATAATCATAGGTCACACGATTGTTCCGTTGCGTGAAATGAGAGAAATTAATAATAGCGCTGAACCTGAATCTCTTAAAAAGATGCGTAAAAGCAGAGTTAGGGTTAATGCGATGTTAGGCTCCATTCCATTAATTAAATGGGGTATAGTTATGATAAGAACACCAAAAGCGCTGTTTGACAGTATTTTCTAATGAAAAAAGTACTTATAGCATCAAGAAATCCAGTAAAAATTAATGCTACTAAAAAGGCTTTTGAAGAAGTATTTACTGATTGTTTTGAATTTGAAGGAGTGTCTGTTGATTCTTTGGTTTCAGACCAACCCATGTCAAATGATGAAACTTTAAAAGGGGCAACTAATCGACTTCAAAACATTCAACATTTTAAAGCTGATTATTTTGTTTCTATTGAGGGTGGAGTAGACTTGCTTGAAAGTAATTATGAAGCATTTGCTTGGATTGTTATTTCAGATAAGCAAAAAATTGGTAAAGCAAAAACGGCAACATTTCCATTACCGATAAAAATTTCAAATCTTATTAAAGAAGGATATGAGCTTGGAGATGCCGATGATATGGTATTTAAACGCTCTAATTCAAAACAAAAAAATGGAGCAGTAGGAATTCTTACTGATAACCTAATCAATAGAACTGATTATTATACTCATGCAATTATTTTAGCATTAATTCCTTTTACAAATACAAAACTTTATTAAAAGTTATTATATTCACAAATGTTTAAAGCTCTTCACGAATTACGCAAAAATACTAGAGAGTCTGGTATTAGAGAAGCAATCAGAATCATTTTCAAGAAATATGGTTGGAAATTGGGTGTAGCAATATTTTTATACTATCTTATTAGAGATGTTACACTTTATATAATATTACCATACTTAATTTATAAAGGATTTTTTTAGTTCATTTAAATGAAGAAACTCTTCTTTGGCTTTAATATCAAAAATTATTTCTATTTCATCTTTTATAACTTTATCCATTGCTGTTGCTCTGGTGCTTTCCAATTTATTCCAGAAAGAATCTGGATCATAAATGTGCATTTCTGATCTATATTGAATCTCAAAATCATTTCTATCAAATACCATTTTACCAGTTGCATTTTTGGTAGTTGAATCAAAATCAATTATCGCTTCAAATCTAATACGATTTACAATCGATTTAATTGTAAGTTCTGCATCAATCTGTACAAGATAATTTTCATTCTCTAGCTTTCTGATAATTTTTGATGAATTAATTTGTATGAAAGATTCACTATATTTTTGGACATCAAAAAAATCAGGACTTTTTAAATGATTAACTAAATTCTGCTTCCATTTGCTTTCAACATCTTCATTTGTTATAGACTTCATATCAACAACAATTCTTCCAGTTATTTTCTTATCTTCATTTAAATTTATTTTACCATTTTTTATTTTAATGAATCCATAATGATCATTTACATTATACTTCAATCCACCAAGCCATCTAAGTGAACTATTATCAGAATCAATTATTAAATTTTGATTAGCAAGTACTGGCTTTAATTCTTTTTCTTGACTATTTAACAGACTTAAAAAAATCATTAAAAGAAAAACTATTTTTTTATTTTTCATTTTTATACCTCAAAAAATTTAAGTTAAATTAATATTATAAAATTTTAAGGACAAGTAGACATCTTAAAGTTACAATAGTATATTTGTTGTTAGTTTTTTTATATAAAAACTATGGAGGCATGGCAGAGCGGTTGAATGCACTGGTCTTGAAAACCAGCAAGGGTGCAAGCCCTTCAGAGGTTCGAATCCTCTTGCCTCCGCAATGAAGAATCCTCGTGTAAGATTCGCACCAAGTCCTACCGGCTATTTGCATATTGGTGGTGCAAGAACAGCTTTGTTCAATTGGCTTTTTACAAAGCAAAATAATGGTAAGTTTTTGTTACGTATTGAGGATACTGATCTTGAACGTTCTAAAAGCGAATATGTTAATCAAATTACTGACGCCTTATCTTGGTTAGGTCTAAATTGGGATGAAGATATTGTATTTCAGTCAAACAATAAGCCAAGACATGAAGAAATGGTATCAAAAATGCTAGAGAACGGTACAGCGTATCGATGCTTTCTTCAAAAAGAAGAACTTGATAATTTGCGATTAGCATCAGAGCAAAAAAAAGAAGTGTTTCGTGTACCACAAACGTATAGAGATTTATCAAAAGACGAAATGCAGAAATTGCTCAATAAGGGCAAAACATTTACTGTCAGATTAAAAGTTCCAGAAGGCGAAACAGAATTTACTGATTTAGTATATGGTACAGTCAAGGTTCAAAACAAAGATTTAGATGACTTTATTATTGCAAGATCAGATGGATCCCCTACCTATAATTTTGTGGTAGCTATAGATGATTCAGATATGAATATTTCTCATGTTGTAAGAGGAGATGATCACTTAGCAAATACTCCAAAACAAATCCTTGTCTATAGAGCTTTAGGTTTAAATGAACCTATTTTTGCTCATTTGCCAATGATTTTAGGTTCAGATAAAAAAAGGTTAAGTAAAAGACATGCCGCAACCAATGTCCAAGAGTATAAGGATAAAGGATTTACTGCTACGGTAATATTAAATTATTTGTCGTTATTAGGATGGAATCCTGATTCTGATAAAGAAATTTTTAATCAAGAAGAATTGATAGAAAGTTTTCAATTTGATCAAGTACAAAAAAAATCAGCCGTATTTGATGAAAAGAAATTATTGTGGATCTCGCAACAACATTTAACAGATATGAGTGTCAGAGACGTTATGAATGAAATTTATAAGCTAAATCCTGATTGGGGAGATGGTCTTGATTGGAATTATTTAAAAGAAATTGTAAAGCTGATTAAAGATAGATCAAAAACAATTACAGAAATTGCTGAGATGTCAGGACTATTTTTTCAAGAATCACTTGATTACGACGAAGATTTAATATCTAAAACCTTTAATGAAGAAGCAATTGCTATTCTAACGGACTTTAAAAGTTCTTTAGAAAATTGTGATCAATGGAATAAATCTGAAATTGAACTTATTTTTGAAAATTTAATGGCACAGCATGATGTACAGATTGGAAAAGTAATGAAGCCTGTAAGGGTTGCGCTTACAGGTATCACTTTTGGTCCCGGTATTTTTGATTTAATACTATTATTAGGTAAAGATATTTGTTTAAAACGTGTTCGTAAGCTTTTGTCCATATTGGACTAAAAATTTATCAGGTTGAAGCTCTGATATTTGATTGATAACTTCTTAACTGATTTACATATGCGCCCGTAGCTCAATTGGATAGAGCGTCTGGCTACGGACCAGAAGGTTGTGGGTTCAAGTCCTTCCGGGCGTACTAATGTCTGATAACAATCTAACTCAAACTTCCCATGAAGATTGGATGAGAAAAAGC
>JAYPYG010000066.1:0-2536 GCA_038280095.1 Fidelibacterota bacterium
GATGCAAGTGCTGTTGTTACTATCAGCGGTGGTCAGGCTAGCAGTGTAAACCTAACTCTTGATAAAGGTGATATTAGACTTAATCAAGTAGTAGTTTCTGCATCTTTGAAAAAAGAATTAGTTACTGAAGCACCTGCAAGTGTTACAGTTTTTGGTGGAGACGAACTCGAAGCTAGAAGCGCAACTACACTTACAGATGTTATCGGAAACCAAGCAGGTGTTGAGTACATGAAAACTGGTCTTGAATCTTCTAATCTTTCTTTGAGAGGATTTAATGGCGTTTTTTCAGGTGCAATTCACGCTGTTGTTGATAATAGATGGACAAGAGCGCCTGTTGTTAATGCACAATTACTTCAATTCTTCGCACCAGATGATTCTGATGTAGACAGAGTTGAGTTAGTGCGTGGTCCAGCATCTCCGATGTATGGTCCTGATACACAACAAGGTGTTATTTCTCTATTTACAAAATCACCATTTAACCAAGGCAACAGAATTGCTTTAACTGTTGGTGATAGAAATTTCATGAAAATTTATGGTCGTGTTGCTCATCAGTGGGGCGCTAGAGCTGCTACTAGAGTATCATTTAGCCATAGATCTTTTGACGACTGGGAATCAAACATGCCAAGAACTTTAGCTGAAGCTAGAGAACAAGGTCATGATTATTTTGAACCAGAATTAATTAGAAGAGGTCTACAAACTACTTCATACCCATTTATTGACTATACAAATAGTGGATATGATGATCCTGTTGAAGGTGCTCCTAATTCAGCTTCTTCTGCTGAGCCATTCTCACCGGAAGCTACTGTATTTGAGACTAAAACAGAGTTTCGTCCTGACCTTAAATCTAACCTAACTATTAATACTAGATTCGCAAATTTATCTGCTATCGAAATGACTGGTGTTGGAAGACAGTTTGCTGATGATGTTGATCTATATCAGTTTCAATTAGCATACTTCAGACAAGATGTGTTAGGTGGAGATCTTTATTTAAATTTCTTTACAAATATTAACGACCAAAAAACTACTTACAGTTTGGTTAACGGTAACGTAGTGTATGATGAGTCATCAAATCGTGCTTTCCAATTACAACACACTATTCCTATGAAGAATGGTCAAACTGTAATTTGGGGACTAGATTATCTTGATAGAACTCCTGAAACTAAGGGTACCATTAATGGTAAAAACGAAGATGATGATAATTTTGATAATATTGGTGTTTACTATTCTTATGAGAAGAAATTTAGCGACGAATTTAAATTTGTTGGAACAGGTAGATATGATACCAATAACTACTTAGATGCTATTGGAACAAGCGGTGTATTTGCTCCAAAATTAGCCTTTGTATGGTCACCTGAAGATGTTAGAGGAAACTTCCGTTTAACATACGGTGAAAATATCGACCTACCAGGTAACTTCCCTAAAAATCTAGATATCGCTGTATATAGAGATTTTGTATACAAACAAGGTCTTGGAATTGACTTTTCAACTCCTACGTTTGGAAGTTTACCATTTAATCCTGACATCCAAGTTAAAGCAATGGGTTCAACTACATCAGGATGGACATATGACAGAGACACAAATGGCGTACCAACATATCGTTCAAACTGGTCTCCTGCTTTAGGACTAGATGTTAATACGAATTATGCAATGGGTAATACCACAATGAATGCTGCTGCGTTTGGTGTTTGGTCACCAATCATGATGGGTTCAATCCTTCAATCAGAAGCTGGTCAAGGCTATAATGCTGCATTTGCTGCGCAAGTTGCTGCAGGTTATGCTGCTGCTACTGGCGCTGATGCTGCGACAGCTGCTGCATACGGTGCTACTCAAGCTGGAGCTGCTGCTCAAGCAGTAATGGCTTTAGCTTCAACTGTATCACCTAGCGCATATTCAAACGTTGTGATTGACGAAACATTTAGTGTCGTTAATCCTGTAACTCAATATCCAGACTTCCCTGCTACTAAGGAAACCACTTGGGCACAAACTGAGTTAGGTTACAAAGGTCAAGTAACTGATAACATGACACTATCTGTTGATGTGTATGATCTTGTTATTTCTGACTATGTAACTAACCTACAGAACATCTCAGGTATGGTTACTGTATTAGGTGATGGCCAAAGTTATGTTGGAAACGTTCTTACTTACTTAGCTACTGCACAGGATGCTAACCTTGTTAGTTGGATTAACGGTTGGGACGCTGCTGCTGCTGGTGGTAATGGCAATGGTACTGGTGCGGATGAGTTTGCTGGACTTTTATTAGGTACAGTTGCTCAAGCTCCTATCGGTATGATTGCTCCTGAACAATCACCATATGGTGGTAACTTAATTTATGGTTACAAACAACTTACTGAAGACTTAAATCTTCAAGGGTTAGAAGTATCCATGAATTACTTTCCATCTAGTGAATGGACGTTTAACATGAACATGTCTCTATTAAGTGATAGCTCACTAACTGTAGACTTTGAAGGTGTTGAACAGTTCGTTAACATGAACACTCCTAAGTTTAAACTTGGTGGTGGAATGCAGTATGCAAGTG
>JAYPYG010000020.1:0-14393 GCA_038280095.1 Fidelibacterota bacterium
TAGTTGATTTAATTTGGATTTACTTATTCCCACTTTTTTATTTGATTGGATAACACGACATGTCAGAACATCATATAACACCACTAAGAACTTACTTAATTATTGCTGCATCATTATTATTTTTATCTGGAATAACCGTTTGGGTTTCTTACATTGATTTAGGATCGTTCAATATAGTTCTTGCTATGTTTGTTGCAACAGTTAAAGCAAGTTTAGTAGCTTTCTTTTTTATGCACTTGTTATGGGACGACAAGAAAAATCTTACCATGTTTTTAATGTCTTTAATGTTTTTTGGAATCTTTGTTACTATCACTATGCTAGATACCGAATTCAGAGGTGATCTTGGCTTAAATCCTGAAACAAAAGATCCAATAAATAAAAGAGCAGCATTTTATGATACTTTACCTCTGACAGATACACACGGCCATCCAGTCGATGAACATTCTGATGAACATCACGAGGATAAGGATCATCACTAAATGGCAAATAAGCTTTTTTTTAGATCTGCACTTATTTCAACTATCCTATCCTACCTTTTAATTTTTGTTGGAGGACTTGTTCGTGTATCCGGTTCTGGTCTAGGCTGTCCTGATTGGCCTAAGTGTTTTGGAAGATGGGTTCCTCCAACTAGTATAGAGCAAATTCCTGCAAATATCGATCCTACTGCTTTTAATATCGTACTTGCATGGATTGAATATGGTAATCGAATGTTGGGTGCCATTGTTGGCTTGTCGATTATTATTATGACAGTTATTGCAGTGCTATACTTTAGAAATAATTCTAAAATTTTATATTCTGCTTTATGTTCATTATTCCTAGTTGGGGCTAATGGAGGGTTAGGTGCAATTGTAGTATCATCAGTATTAAATCCTTTTATAGTTAGTTTACATATGATACTAGCATTATTTTTAGTTTCAGTATTAAGCTATGGAACTATTGAGTCTTACAAGCTTATTAATCTCAACAAGTTCTCAAATATTTTATTATCAAAAAAAATATCCATATCCTTGATTGCTCTTTGGGGACTTATTGTTATTGAAATTCTTCTAGGAACAGGAATAAGGACTAATATCGAATTAATTGTCATAGATAACCCTCTGTATTCAAAGGGACAGCTTTTGGATGCTTTAAATTCTTATAAGTATTTACATTCACTGCTTGGATTTTCACTTTTATTTTTAAGTGTATATTTATGTTACTTATTTAGAGATGATTTCTTAGGTCTGTCCAAACAGCTTATATATTTTATTTTTGGAATGATATTGTTTCAAATTTTTTTAGGAGAATTAATGATTTTTTTTGAGCTTCCACAGTTAACAAGACTTTTTCATACATGGGGATCATCTTGGCTTGTAGGAATAATAATTATATTGTATAATACTTTGCAATATGAGCAGTCTTAATAAAAAACTTATTTTAGCATTTTTATTTATTTTTATGTTAGGATCTTTTGGATTCTATATCATTGATAAAGCTACTAAGTCTAGAATCGATAATATTGGAATCATCGGAAAAGTTCCATCATTTTCATTAACAAATTTTGATGGCACAGTTGTAACTGAAAAACAGTTAAATGATAAAATATCTATTGTAAGTTTTATTTTCACACAATGCGAAGGTGCATGTCCCATAATGTCTGAAAACATGTCTACTCTTCAAGAAAGATTTGCTTCTTCTAGCGATATCCAATTCTTGTCTATTACAACAGATCCTGATTATGATACATTAGACATATTGAATGAATATTCTTCAAACTACAGTAATAAAAATAATTGGTTTTTCTTGAGAGGGAATATACTTGATGTAATTGAATTATCAGAAAAAGGATTTTTTCTTTCAGCAGCACTATTGCCTGCAGGTCACTCTACACGATTGGTATTAGTTGATAAAGAATTAAATATTAGAAAATATTACGAAGGTACTGTTGAATCTAATATTTTCGAATTGCAAAGTGATATTGTAACCTTGCTAAATCAAGGATAGTATGTTTAAGAATCTTATTGAACTTACCAAGGTTAGAATTGGTTTTCTTGTACTTACAACAACAATAATAGGATTTTATCTTGGTGCTCAAGGTAAAATTGATAACATGTTGCTTTTATTCACAGTAATTGGAACATTACTTTCTTCCACAGGTTCTTCTGTAATGAATAATGTAATTGAATCTGAATCAGACAAGTTAATGGATAGAACAAAAAACAGAGTACTTCCAACAAAAAAAATATCATTGAATTTTGCAAAATTTTTAGGTATTTCTTTTATTATTTTAGGCCTATTAATTCTTTACTTTAAAGTAAATTTTTTGACATGCATGTTATCTCTTCTAACAATTATTTTATATTTATTCTTATATACTCCTTTAAAAAGAAAATCTTGGCTAAATACATCAGTTGGTGCCATACCTGGGGCTATTCCACCATTGGGAGGCTGGACAGCTGCCACAAATTCTCTTGAGTGGGGTGGAATTGCAGTTTTTTTAATTTTATTTTTCTGGCAACACCCACATTTTTATTCCATAGCATATATGTATAAAGAAGACTATAAGAATGCCGGTTTACAAATGTTGCCTGTGATTGATAATGGAATTAAACGGACTGTACTTCATATTTTCTTGCATGCATTAATTTTAATTCCAATTTCTACATTACCATTTTTTTTAGGAGTTTCAGGAAGAGTATATTTTGTTGGTGCATATATTCTAAGTAACATTTATATGCTTTTTTGTTTGCCATTTATACTTGAGCAGAATAAGGATAATGCTAAATTAATTTTCAAGACCTCTATCTACTATTTCCCACTACTACTATTTCTTATTGTTGCAGATTTAAGAGTCTAATTTGTTGATTCTTTTTTTGTGTCTACCTTCTTCAAAATCTGTTGATAACCAAAGCTCAATTACTTTTTCAACTTCTTTATTGCTTACAAATCTTGCTCCAATAGAAAGAATATTTGCATTATTATGTAAGCGAGATAATTCAACAATTTCATCTGGTCCATTATAAAATACTGCAGCTCTAATTCCTTTAATTCTGTTTGCAGCCATGGCTTCTCCTTGTCCAGATCCACCAAAAATTATTCCTATCAATTTATGTTTTGAGATATATTTTGCAGCAGGAAAAATGAAGTCAGGGTAATCATCAAGTCCATCGTATTCTAATGCTCCAAAATCTTTTATATCATAACCTTTTTCTATGAGAAATCTTTTTACATGTTCTTTTAATTTAAATCCAGCATGATCTGTAGCAAGTACAATCGTTTTATTCATTTAGATAATCCTCAATTAGTGAACTGATTTTTTCTTTAACGAATCCTAAATGTTTTGCTACATCTTTTCCAGGAGCAGATGCACCAAATTCATCGATACCAATATTCAGACCATCAATACCTGTAAATTTTTGCCATCCATTAGTTATACCTGCTTCTAAAGATATTCTTTTTCTGCAATTACTACTCATAATAGAAGAGATGTATTTTTTATCTTGTTTTTCAAATAGTTCCCAGCATGGTATATTGATTATTTGAATTTTTTTGTTGATTTCCTTGCATATTTCAACTGCTAAATGGGCTTCAGATCCAGAAGTAAATAGAATTGCATCTGGATTATCTTCTTCATTTAAAATATATGCTCCTTTATTTACACCTTCTTCAATTTTATCTTCACTAATATTGAGTTTTGGTAATTTTTGTCTAGTAAGCAGAATTGCACTAGGATTTTTTTGATTTTGCATAATTGATTTAAAACAATAAAAAGTTTCTAACGCATCTGCAGGTCTAAATACAAGAAGGTTAGGAATATTCCTTAGAGACATTATATGTTCCACTGGCTGGTGGGTAGGACCATCTTCACCAACAAAAATTGAATCATGAGTAAATTCGTACATTACATGAAGTTTTTGAATTGCAGATAATCTAATTGCTGATCTTACATAATCACTAAAAACCAAAAATGTACCACCGAATGGAAAGTGATTTCCATAAAGAGCAATTCCATTCATGATAGCTCCCATAGGAAATTCTCTAACTCCAAATGCTATGTTCCTTCCTTTTGGATTGGATGATGAAAAGTCATCATATGAGCTAGCAAAGTTAGTTGTACAGTTTGATCCATCTAAATCAGCTGAACCTCCAATAATATGCGGAAATTTTTCGGCAAATTCATCTAAAGATAATCCAAATGCTTGCCTAGTTGCCATTAGATTGTCTCCGAAATCTGGAACTGACAATGATTCGAACATTTGACTTAAATTATGATTAACTTTTTCAAATTTATTATCTATTGAAGCTATCCTGTCATTTAAAGAATCAAAATTTCTTTGAAAATGACGAATAATATCTTCATTACAGAAAAATGAATACTGAGGAATTTCAAGTTTCTCTTTTGTTAGCTTAATTTCATCATCACTGAATGGAGAACCGTGAGATTTAGGGCTATGCTCTAAGCTATGACTTCCTTTTGCTATAATAGTTTTTCCAATTATTATGCTTGGCTTATCACTCGACTGAGCATTCTTTAAAGATAATCTTATCTCATCGTGATTATGACCATCAATTTCTTGAACATGCCATCCCATGGCATCATAAAGTTTGGCATAATCTGTTGAATCAACTCTAGAAGTATTTCCTGCAATTTGAATATCATTTTTATCATAAAACATGATGAGATTTGATAATTTCCAATGACCTGCAAGAGTGCTAGCTCCAAGAGCTATTGGTTCTTGTAAGTCGCCATCACCCGCTAATATATATGTAAATCTTTTCAATGATGAATTAGATGAAGCTTTTTCTGCTAGTGCCATTCCAATTCCCATTCCTACTCCTTGTCCGAGTGGACCAGTATTTGCATCAATACCTGGAGTCTCTATTTCTGGATGACCAGGAGTTAAGCTTCCTAGTTTTCTAAAATTTTTCAGATCATCCATTTTTAAGTAGCCACATAAATACAATATGGAATAAATGAGCATGCATGTATGACCAACTGACAATACCACTCGATCTCTATTTTCCCAATCAGGATTTTTTGGATCAATTGTTAGAAATTCAGAGTACAGAATGTAAGTAAAGTCTGCTAATGACATTGGACCACCCGGATGTCCTGAATTAGCATTTCGAACTCCATCCATTACTAGCCCTTTGATAATATTTACTGTATGTAAATCTTTTTGTTTATCATTTAATTTATTGAAATCTGTAATTGAATTATTACTCATTTTGAGTACATTGTATTAATAGTTTCTATAGGATTTTCAGATTGAAACACTTGTGATCCTGCAACAAGAATATCACCTCCAGCTGCTATTACATCTTTATAATTTTCAAGTTTAATACCTCCATCAACCTGAATCATAATTTTATCTCTAATTCTCTGGTCATTAAGATATTCATTTATTTCAGAGATTTTTTGAATTGTTGAAGGAATAAAGCTTTGTTCGCCAAACCCAGGCTCAACTGACATAACAACTATGTAGTCGATAAATTCCATATATTTTTTTAAAATTGAAAATGGCGTTTTAGGCTTTATAGCAATCCCACATTTCAAACCCTTTTTTTTGATCATATTGATTAAGATTTTAGGTGGGAACGTAAAGCGTGATTCAGTTGCTTCAATATGAAATGATATTCCGTCCGCTCCTGCATCAATAAAGGGTAGAAGCATATCAAAAGGATTGCTAACCATTAAATGTACATCAAAAAATAATTCAGAATGTGGTCTTAAAGATTTTACTAGTCCAGGTCCGAAAGAAAGATTTGGCACAAATTGTTGATCCATGATGTCTAAATGAAGCCATTCCGCTTTTGAGTCATTACAAAATTCAACTTCTTTTTGAAGATTTGAAAAATTAGCACCCAATATAGATGGAGCAATTATAGGATTTTTTGCGTTAGACATGATACTAAAGCTACATAAAAAAATTTTCTAATAGCAAAGGAATTGTTGATATATATCAATGTTTTTTTTATCTTAGACCGACTAGTCGGTTTATGAACAAAAATCTTCAAAACGATAAAAAAAATAATATTTTGATGGCTGCTGTTAAAGTTTTAACCAATAAAGGTTATTACAGTAGCACTATGGATGATATTGTAGTAGAATCAAAAATGAGTAAAGGTGCAATTTATCATTATTACTCAAGTAAAAAAGACGTATATCTCGCAGTAATCGATATGTGGGAAAATCAAACCCAAGAATTGCTTGCACCAGCGGGAGATGAAGATTCTAGTGCAAAAGCAATAAAAAAACTTTTCAACCTTTTAGCTAAACAGCTTAAGATTGATGGAAGTTTTTTTAATTGCCTTCCAACATTGTGGGCAATTGCAAGACATGATGATGATTTTAGAAAGAAGATGCAGAAAGTTTATAATCGTTTTCAAAGATTTATTGAATTAATAATTTTAAGAGGCATAGAAAGCAAAGAGTTTGTAAATTTGAAGCCTGATAATGCTAAAACTCCAGCTTTATCATTAATACTTAATTTTGAAGGTATTTTTTGGTTTAATATCTTTAATTCAAAGTATGTTGACGCTGAGAAATATATTGAAGAAGTTTCAAGCTCAATTTTATATGTCTATACTCAAAGAAAAGGGGAAAAATAATGTCAAAAGAACAACCAGTCGATTTTAGTAAAATTAAAACAGGAGGCACATTTCTAACTAATGTTGTCGGATCTGAAAAAGTGTTTTGTAAAGAACTATTTTCTGATGAAGAAAAAATGATTTATGAAGCAATGCGCGATTTCGCAACAAATGAACTTTTACCATTATCACAAAATGAATTAAACAAGAAAGATGAAAAATTAATCAGAAAGCTTGTAGAACAAATGGGTGAGTTAGGATTTTTAGGAATCGATGTTCCTGAAAAATATGGTGGTTCGGAAATGACAAAAACCGGAATGTGTATACTTGCTGAAGGTATATCTTTTTGCGGTAGTGCATCTTTCTGTACTGTATGGAACGTACAAACCTCAATTGGTTCTTTAGGTATTATTTGGTACGGTAATGATGAGCAAAAGCAAAAATGGTTGCCAGGTATTTGTTCTGGAGAAAAAATTGCAGCATTTGGTTTAACTGAGCCTGAAGCTGGTTCTGATGCTACAAACTCTAAAACCACAGGTGTTCTTTCTGAAGATGGCAAACACTACATTTTAAATGGTCAAAAAATCTTCATTTCAAACGGTGCATGGGCAGATACTTTTATTATAGCATTGAAAATTGATGGAAAGTTTTCTTCAATAGTCGTTGAAAAAGGTACACCTGGATTTGAAATTGGAAAAGAAGAAAAGAAGATGGGTATGGAAGGATCTTCAACTGTTCCATTGTACTTTACAGATTGTAAAGTTCCTGTAGAGAATTTGCTTGGCAACGTTGGTGATGGTGCCGGTCCTGCATTTTGTGGATTAAATATTGGTCGATTTAAGCTAGGTGCTTCTGCAATTGGAGGAATGATTTTAGGTATGGAGCGTGCAGTTGAGTATGCCAAGGAGAGAAAAGCTTTTGGACAATATATTTCTGATTTTGGATCTATTCAGGAAAAGTTTGCTTCTGCGGCTATACTTACTTATACATTAGATAGTACTTGTTATTCCGTTATTGGTAAACAGACAGAAGCTATCAATGAATTAGATAAGGATGATCCTAAATACTATATTAAACAAGGTAATACCACTGAAAAATATATTGCTGAAAATTCCATTGTAAAAGTTTATGGAAGTGAATCTGCAGAACAATTAATTGATCATTGTTTTCAGATTTTTGGAGGATATGGTTTTATTGAAGAATATCCAATGGCTCAAGCTTATAGAGATAATAGAATCAATAAGATTTGGGAAGGAACAAATGAGATTAATAAAATGCTTTGTGGAAGAGCAATGATTACAAAAGCTCTTAGCGGAGAGATAGGATTTAAAGAGTACTTAGAAAAAGTTGACAGCTATTGTAAAGATGGCCTTGATAGTGGGTATGAGGGGGATTATAAGGATGAAGTGGAGTGTATTGAAGCTGCTAAAGCGCTTTATGCTATATGTCTTAATGAGTCTTTAAGTAAGCATGGTCAAGATATAGGAACTGAGCAAGTAATTATTGAGAATCTTGCTAACATTCTTATTTATTGCTATGTAGCTGATTCAACTTTATCAAGAGTTATGCAGCACAAAGATTTTTATGAAACTAAAAATCAAATTGTGCCTGAACTATGTGCTAAAGTTTATACTGCTGAGCAAGGAATTAGGGTTATGGAGTACACTTATAAAATATTAAATAACATTTATAATGGTGATATTCCAGCTGATTTAAATGCAAAGCTTGATGTTTTGAAAGAAAGACTTTCTTTATCAACCGACACAATTGGTTTGAAGAAAATAATTGGAGAAAAAGTTGTCGAATCTGGTGGATATCCAGTTCAAAGCTTTTAAGGAGGAAAAATGAGTAATAAAGCTGTAATTATTGATGGAGTTAGATCTCCAATAGGTACAAAAGGCAGCCCAATGATTGGAATGAGATCAGATGAAATTGCTGGGCAAGTAATCAAAGGTTTATTAGATAGAAATAAAGAGTTAGATGTTAATTTAATCGAAGATGTTTCATTAGGATGCGCATTTCCAGAGGGGCCAACAGGAATGTTAGTTGCTAGAGGAGCATCTATTTTAGCAGGAATACCTGAAACCGCTGCTGCTAACGTTATTAATCGTTACTGTGGATCAGCTATGACATCACTTCATATGATTAGTTCAGCTATTGAGGCTGGCGATATTGAAGTTGGTATTGCTGGTGGAGTTGAAGATATGTTTACCATTCCACAGGGAGGTTTTGCTCCCGACTTTAATGTTAAGTTAGCTGAAGAAGACTACTATATTTCAATGGGAGAAGGCGCTGAATTACTTGCTGATGAATTAGATATCTCAAGAGAAGAGCAAGAAGAATTTTCTTTTTCATCTCATGATAAAGCTGTAGCTGCACGCGATGCAGGTAAATTTGACAATGAGATTGTTCCAATCACTCTTGAAGATGGAACAGTTATTGATAAAGATAGCGGTCCAAGAACTCCTGATAAAGAAAAAATTAAATCTTTAAATCCAGCTTTTAGAGCTGATGGAACTGTTACTGCTGCTACCAGTAGTCCTTTTTCAATTGGAGCTTCAGCAATGCTAATTACAAGTGAAAAATTTGCGAATGAAAATGGATTAAAAATTAGAGCAACAATCGAAGGAAGAGCTGTAGCTGGAGTTCATTGGAAAATGTTTGGTTCTGGTCCTGTACCAGCCACTGAAAAAGCATTAGAAAAAACTGGACTTTCAATGAATGACATTGATGCAGTTGAGTTAAATGAAGCATTTGCAGCTCAAGCGTTGTACTGTATCAAGAAAGCAAATTGGGATATGAATAAGGTTAATTTAAATGGAGGCGCTATTGCTTTAGGCCATCCTCTTGGTATTTCAGGAACAAGAATTATTACTACTTTATTAAATGTTCTTGAACAGCAAGATAAATCAATGGGCCTAGCTACAATGTGTGTTGGTACTGGTCAAGGTATTACTACAATAATTAAGAGAGGATAAGATGAGTATTGAAATTAAAAAATGTGCTGTTTTAGGCGCTGGAGTAATGGGTGCACAAATAGCAGGGCATATAGCTAATGCTGGAATACCATCATTGCTTTTTGATATTAATGATGATTTAGCTAAAAAAGGAGTTGAAGGACTTACAAAGTTAAAGCCGGCACCATTATTTTCTAGCAAAAATACATCATTAGTCACCCCATGTACTTATGATAATGATCTTGAAAAATTGAAAGATTGCGATTTGATTATTGAAGCTGTAGCTGAAAAAATTGAAATTAAGCATTCAGTCTATAAAAGTTTATTACCTCATTTAAAAGATGATGCAATACTTGCATCAAATACTTCAGGAATACCATTAGCTAACTTAGTTGAGGTCTTACCAGATGACGTTCAATCTAGATTTTTGATTTCACACTTTTTTAATCCACCACGATATTTAAGGCTACTTGAGTTAGTTAAAGGTCCAAAAACTAGTGATGAAGTTTATGATACAGTTACTGAATTTGGAGAAACAATTTTGGGTAAGGGAATAGTTCATGCTAAAGATACACCGGGTTTTATTGGTAATAGATTAATTAATGCTAGTGGCCCTTTAACATTTCATAAAGCAATGGAATTTGGATTAACAGTTGAAGATGTTGATGCATTATCTGGCACACTAGTTGGTAATGCAAAAAGCGCATATTTTAGAACTCAAGATGTTGTAGGATTGGATACTGCACTTAATGTTATGAATAACATGTATGCTAGAGTTACTACTGAAAGCGAAGAGGAAAGACAAAAGTTTAAGGCTCCAGATCTGCTTGTTAAATTAGTTGAGGATGGTAGGCTAGGACAAAAATCTGGTCAGGGTTGGTACAAGAAAGAAGAAAAAGAGATCTTGTCTTTAGATTTTGATACGATGGAATACACTCCAACGAAGAAAAGAATGTTTGATACTATAAGAGTTGGAAAACCTATTAAAGACTTAAAAAAGAGACTGAATGCTGTAACATACCTTGATGATGTTGGTGCAAAATTTTTATGGGAAGTGAATGCACCAATGTTTACATATTCAGCAGAGCTTATTCCAGAAATCGCCGATAGCATTATTGAAATTGATAATGCCATGAAATGGGGTTTTGCAAGAGATATAGGAATCTTTGATGCATGGGATGCAATTGGTGTTGAAAAATCAGTTAATAAAATGAAAGAAGAAAACAGAAAAGTCCCTGTATGGGTTGATGAAATGTTGGCTTCAGGTAGAAAATCATTTTATGAAATAATTGATGGACAATTAACGTATTATTGTCCTGTTCAAAAGAAAGTTTTAGTTCAAAAGTCTGGCAATAAAACTTTAAATCTTAATTTGTACAAGAACTCTAAGACTATGCTAAAAAGGGATTGGAGTGCTAGCATTCATGATATTGGTGATGGTGTTTTAAATGTTGAATTCCATTCAATATTTGTTCCTGCCTTTAATCCGATTGATAGATCTATGGTAGGTATTGTTAAGGATGCTTTAAATCTTTTAGACACAGGAAAATATAAAGGTCTTGTAATAGGTCACCAGGGTAAAAATTGGTGTGCTGGTGCAAATGTAAATGATTTCAAAATGGCAATAGATTCTGGAAATCTTCATGTAATGGATGCAGGAGTTGAGGAAATGCAAGCAGTAACGCAAAGAATCAGACATTCTAAATATCCAGTAGTTACTTGTCCTTTTAACTTGGCTTTAGGGGGAGGATTTGAATTTTATGCTTGTTCTGCTCATACTGTTGCTGCTGGAGAATTATATGCCGGACTTGTGGAAGCGATACAAGGATTAATTCCTGGAGCAGGTGGTCATTTAAGAGTTATTCTTAATCTTCTTGAAAATAATGATGCTGATAATTTCAATATGAATATTGGAAGACAAGCAATTGGCTTAGTAAATCCTATGACAGTTTCTAGAAGTGCAACAGATGCATTAAAAAAAGGGTGGTTGAGAAAATCTGATACTATCAGCATGAATTCCGAACACCTACTTGCTTTAGGTAAAAACAAAGTTTTAGAGCTGTCAGAAAATGGTTACGAGCCTCCTAAATATAGGGATGATTTAACTTTACCTGGTATGACACTAAGAACAATGGCATCCGTTGGTTTGAAAGCTATGAAAGCGCAAGGTAAAATATCAGATCATGATGAACTTGTAGCATCTAAATCTGCATTTGTTCTAAGTGGTGGAGACAAAGGTGGACTTATGTCTAAGGTTGATGAACAATATGTCTTAGATATTGAAAGAGAAGCCTTTATGTCTTTAGCTGGAGAAGAAAAAACTCAGCAAAGAATAGCTCACTTCCTTAAAACAGGTAAACCTTTAAGAAATTAATTTCGAAAACGTAAGATTTAGTTTTTAATTCTTTGTTTAGAATTGTAAATTCTTGGTCAAAATCATACTATTTTAAATTGTTTTGGGAGGTATAAGGTATGTCAAAATGGTCAAAAAAAACGTTTATCGATCACTTAAATCAATCATGTGAAAGCGATGTTGCTATGCACTGCATTGAGCTCGTAGATTTTTCTGAAAAAACTTCTGATGAAGTAAGTTGGGGGAATGGAGAAGATTTTGGCACGATGACGTTTCGCTGTGATTCAGATCATGGCTTACTGCCACTTTTTAGATTATCTTCAAATGGAAAAATTAATCTTCAATTAAATTTTTTAAGAAGTAAAAACCTTCATAAGCAAGTTTTAGATGATATGGTCATAAAATTTGAATCAAATTTTTTAAGAGAATATGATGAAGATTCTTATCCTTCAGATTCATATGAGCCTATAGAAGACTTGATATGTACACACAATCAATTAGAAAATTTTATGCGAACAATTGAAGGCTGTACTTATAGGTTAAAACAATGAATCTTAAAGTTAAGTCAAAAAAAATTAATGATTTCACCTATGAATTAGCTATCAGTGCTAAATGGGAAGATATTAAAGAAGATTTTAATATAGCAAAAAAGAAAGTTGCTAAAGAAATCAAGTTACCTGGTTTTCGAAAAGGTAAAGTACCAGAAAATATTTTAATGTCGCAATACATTAATTCTGTTGAAATGGGCTTTGTTCAAGATTTTTGCGAAAAATATTACATTATGGCTCTTCAAAAAGAAGAACTTACTCCGATTAATCAAGCACAATTAAAAGATATTGATTTTTCATATGAAAATGATCTTTCTTTTAAATCTGAATTTGAAATTGAACCTTCTTTAAAGCTTCCAAAGTTCAAAAAGAATATGGTAACCGTTGAAAAGATTAATTTCATTTCCAATCAAGAGGAAGTAGACAAAACTATTGAAAATATACTTAACTCACAGGCTAAAGCAGAACAAATTGAAAAAGGTTCAATGAATGGCGATTTTCTAATTGTTGATAAGCAAGAACTTGATGAATCAGGTTTACCTATCATTGGTAAAAAAGAGAAAAAGTATATAGCAATTGGTCAAGATCCAATAATTGAAGAAAAAGCTGAATCTTTTACTTCAAAGAATGCAGGTGATAAAGTTAAGCTTACGATTGATATGGGTGAGGGTGAAAAAAATTATGAATTTACCATTGAAACTATCCAAAGAAGAGTACCTCCTAAATTAGATGATGAATTTGTTAAACAAATGGATCCAAATTGTAAGAGCGTTGATGAATGGAAGAAGAATGTTCATGAAAGTATTGATAATGAGTATAAAAGAAAATCTGACGAAATGTTTCATTCATCATTAATCGATCAATTTGTTAAGCTTGTTAATCCGGTTCTTCCAACTTCTATGCTTGAAAATTATTTAAATAACATTGTAAATGAAGTTAAGCAAAATCAAAATAATCAAAATGCTGACGAAGTTCAAATTAGAGAGCAATATCAGCAATTTGCAGAAAATAACCTAAGTTGGTTTCTTTTGAGAAAGTCTATTATTTCGGAAAAAGAATTATCAGTATCTCCTAATGAAGTTGAAGACTTTATAAAAGATGCATTAGTAAAAAACGAAAGTCAAAAAGCTGAGATTGAAAGGTTCTACAAAAAAGAATCAAATAAAAATAAATTGTCAGATGATTTATTAGATCAGAAAATAATAGATATGTTAAAAGAATACTCAAAAATTAAAGAAAAAGATCAAAATACTTCTGAACTTCAGGGAACTCAACCAAATCTATAATACATCATGGGTAGTCTTCTAGGTATTCTAGGTTTATTTACTCTACTTTCAATAGCATTACTACTATCTGAAAACAGGTTAGCTATTAATATTAAAACAGTACTATATGGGCTGATATTTCAACTAATTTTTGCATTATTTATTTTAAAAACTCCTTTTGGAGCGCCAATTTTTTCCTTTTTAGATAAATCAATTAATATATTGATAGGTTTTTCCTCTTCAGGTTCAGATTTTCTGTTTAAGTCATATATTGATGGAGTTGGATTTCATCCAGGTTTAATTAATTTTGCATTTTCTACTTTACCAACTATCATATTCTTTTCAAGTTTGGTTGCAGTACTTTATCATTTCGGTATACTTCAGGCAATTATTAAATTCATAGCCAGAAGAATGCAACTAACTTTAGGAACCAGTGGATCTGAAACTTTAAGCGTAGCAGGAAATATTTTCTTAGGTCAGACTGAGTCCCCATTAATGGTAAGACCATTTGTTAGCAAAATGACAAAATCAGAATTGATGGCAGTTATGACAGGGGGATTTGCTACAGTTTCCGGAGGAGTTTTGGCAATATATGTGTCATGGTTAACGGATATACAAGGAATTGCTGGTCATTTACTTGCAGCATCTGTTATGTCTGCTCCAGCAGCTTTAGTTGTTGCAAAAATAATTTATCCTGAGA
>JAYPYG010000067.1:0-2465 GCA_038280095.1 Fidelibacterota bacterium
CTTCCATCCGCTTGACCACGCTGATAGAATGCAATACCCGCTGAAGCTTCTCTATAAGCCTCTACAGGCTTTACTTGAAGCGGAATAGATGGTAACCCATAAAACAGTTCTTCAATACGATTAGACAGCGTATCTACTACAACCTGAACCTGATCTAAGTACATTTGTCTTCCTTCAGGTCCTTCAGGGTAATAAAACTGATCATCTTCTCTCATAAAATCAAAGAATTCTTTTAAGGTGCCATCAAAGTTGACCTTTTCCATGATTTCATAGATTTCTCCGTGAATTCTTTCTACTTCACTTAATCCAATCTCATGAACTTCTTCTGCAGTCAATCCTAATGTTGTATACCCATCTAGTGCGTGCTGATAGTATTCAGCTCCGTCTTCAAACTTCCATACACCATGATTATTATCTGCTAATTTTTGCTGCTCTTTTAGAAAATCTATCAGCTTTGAGTACGAATATTTAATAATTGTAACCAGCACAGCTTCTGCTTCACTTTGATATCGCAGTTTTTTCGCATCTGAAATATCTAATGCATTTAATTTTTTCATAAAATCGTTATAAATAACGTTTTGCACTTCTACGTCTTCAAATGGATAACCTGATATAATATTTTCTGAAGTTTTAATTGCTTGAGGAAATACAAAGGCTGGAGCAATTTTTTTAACATCCTGCCTTAAACGAAGCTGCTCAATTAAATCATTCATTAATGGTTCAACATTACGTAAACGACCGATGTAGTCTTTTACATCTTGTTCTTCATCAACTTTATGATAGTTTATTAAAAATGATGGGATGCTTGAATGTTTTCCTCCTCGATGAGTAATCATATAACCATGAAAAATAAATTTATCACTATCAATTATACGCTGTAATCTTTTTTCCATTAATCGATAGCTGATTTTTCTTGTCTCATCCAGCTTATCATAATCAATATTTTTTCTTAAATATGCTAAATCATCAATGGCTTGCTTAGCTTTTTTTCTAGAATTTTGCCAAGTAATATCATCCCACTTATCATAATTAGATTTGTATCCTAATGATGCCTGAAATTCAGGACTATCTATTACACTATCTTGAAAAATAGATTCAAAAAATTGATTGGCTTTTTTAATCTCTTCTTGATCCACATTTGAAGTGCATGAAAAAAGTAAAAATGGTATATGTATTAATAGTAATTTTTTAAACATTATATCTCCTGTTATTAAAGATTAATTTAACAATAATTCTGCTGATAAAACGGTGTTTTCTACCAACATAGCAATCGTCATAGGTCCAACACCTTTTGGAACAGGTGTTAACGAACTTGCTATACCAGTTACACTATCTTGATTGACATCACCAACAATTTTTGACTTTCCATCTACCTCAATTCTATTTATCCCAACATCAACTAAACATGCTCCTTCTTTGATGTAAGTACTGTCTACAAACTCTGGTGATCCTAAAGCAGCAACTAACACATCTGCTTGTTTTGAGAAATACTTTAAATCTTTTGTTCCGCTATGACAAAGCGTTACTGTAGCATTTCCTAGCTCTTTTAAACTAGCTAAAATAGAAATGGGTCTACCAACGATATTACTTCTACCGATAACGACTACATGCTTGCCATTCAAATCTATATTAAAATGCTTTAAAATAAACATAATACCCTTGGGAGTGCATGGCACAAACCTAGGCTTACCTATGGATAATAAACCAGCGTTTTCAGGATGAAATCCATCTACATCTTTTGTAGGAATGATTGCATTAAGGACTTTTTCACTATTTATATGTTTTGGGAGCGGTAATTGCACTAAAATACCATGAAATTCAGAATCAGTATTTAACTTACTTATTAAAGACAGTAATTCGTCTTCAGATACTGTTTCTTCTAAACGAAGTACGTCAGTTTTCAGCCCTAAAGATTCAAATTTTTTGGTTTTATTCTTAACATATATTTCAGATGCAGGATTATTACCAACTAACACAGCAGCTAATCCTGGAATAACTCCATGATCTTTTAGATGAGTTATTCTACTTTCTAGACTTGAATAAAGAGCTTTACTGGCTTCTAAGCCAGATAATATTGACGTTTCCATTACGATATCCCCTAATCTGTAATTTCTTCGATTCGTTCAATTAACGATTTTACTTTAGACTCAACCTCACCTTTAAATGAGTATTCTCCTCTGCGAGCTCCAAATAATTCATCAGAAATATTCATAGCTGCCAAAATAGCAATTTTTGATGCATTCATGGAAGATGGAACTGATCGTTGAACTTCATGCATTTTTTTATCTACATAAGCTGCAACCTCTTTAATGTATTCCTCATTTGAAGAAGCTCTAATTGGATACTCTTGTCCAAATATTCTAACGTTTACTAGTTTTTTATTCGATTCCATATCAACCTCTAATTATCTCTTAATTTAGCATTAAATTTCTTAGAAACAATATTTATAATTTCAGTAATAATTG
>JAYPYG010000021.1:0-13739 GCA_038280095.1 Fidelibacterota bacterium
GAAAGAGATGATGAAGCATACATTTGACCATCTAACACATTTTTAAGCTCAAAATGAGGGATTTTTGAATTTAATGCCAACATTGTTGAATACGTTAAAGCCATAAATGCGGAGAGAGAGGGATTCGAACCCTCGATACCCTTACGAGTATAACACCTTAGCAGGGTGCCGCTTTCAGCCACTCAGCCACCTCTCCAAGTCTTTAAATTTACATCAGGAATACTATGAAGCCGATAGAAAAGATACAAGCTTATCTTTTAAAGTATTTAAACCTTGATTTGATACAGATGAAATATCAATGAATTCTTCTGGAAAAGAACTCCATCTTTCATCTACATCCTCTGATGCAGTATCAATCTTGGTTCTAACAATTAATCTATCTTTATCAAGCAGATCTTTGTTAAAACCAACAAGCTCGTCCATCAATTGGTTATAAACATCAATAGGATTTTGCTCTTCAATATCAATCATAAAAAGTAAAATTTTGTTTCTTTCAATATGCTTTAAAAATTGATGACCCAACCCTTTTCCCTCGCTTGCACCTTCAATTAAACCTGGTATATCTGCCATTACAAAGGATTGATATTCTCCATACTTTACTATACCTAAATGAGGTTGTAATGTGGTAAACGGATAATCTGCGATTTTTGGTTTTGCTGTGGTCATTACTGATAAGAGCGTTGATTTTCCAGCATTTGGTAATCCAACCAGTCCTACATCAGCTAAAACTTTTAATTCAAGCTCAACCGATAAAAACTCTCCTTTTGTTCCTTCTTGAGAAAATCTTGGAGTTTGTTGTGTTGCAGACTTAAAATGCACATTTCCTTTCCCCCCAATTCCTCCATTACAAATAATGTGTGATTCATTTTCTTTGATTAAATCTTTGATAATAGTTTGGTTTTCAAGATTTTTAATAATTGTACCGCAGGGAACCTCAATGATTAAATCCTCTCCTGACTTTCCTGCTCGATTATTAGATCCTCCAGCTTGACCATTTTTTGCCTTATACATCTTTTTGTATCGAATATCTTGTAAAGTATGAAGGTTGGGATTGGTCTCAAAAATAATATTGCCGCCTCGACCACCATCTCCGCCGTTGGGACCACCTTTATCTATGTATTTTTCTCGACGAAACGCGACTGCGCCATTGCCACCATTGCCGGCTTGCAACTCAATTTTTGCATAATCGATAAACATGGTTTATTAGAATTTGCTGATAATCTCATCACCAAACTCAGAACATTTTAATAAAGTAGCATTTTCCATTAAACGATGGAAATCATATGTGACTTTTTTATTAAAAATTGCTTTCTCTAAAGCGTACTCAATAGAATTAGCAGCTTCTTTCCAGCCCATGTAGTTTAACATCATTACGGCTGAAAGAATTACTGAAGATGGGTTTACCTTATCTTGCCCAGCATATTTTGGTGCGGTTCCATGAGTTGCTTCAAAAATGGCGTGTCCTGATTTATAATTTATATTTGCTCCTGGAGCAATACCGATACCTCCAACTGCAGCTGCAGCTGAATCTGATAAATAATCTCCATTAAGATTCATGGTAGCAATTACATCATATTCATTTGGTCTAAGTAAAATTTGTTGAAGAAAGGCATCTGCAATAACATCTTTGATGATAATTTTACCATCTAAAATAGCTTTTTTCTGAGCAGTATTTGCTTCTTCAGTACCTTTTTCTTCTTGAATTCTGTCATATTGTGCCCATGTAAACACTTTATCTCCATAATGTTCTTCTGCATGAGCATAAGTCCACTTTTTAAAATAACCTTCAGTAAACTTCATAATATTGCCTTTATGAACAATGGTAACTGATTTTCGGTTATTGTCAATAGCATAATTAAGAGCTGCATCAAACAATCTAATGGAGCCTTCTTTAGAAATAGGTTTTAGTCCAAAAGAGCTGGATTCAGGGAATCTAATTTTTTTTGCTTGACCAAATTCAGTCATTAGTTCAATTATTTTTCCTGCTTCATCTGAACCATTTTCAAATTCAATACCAGCATACACATCTTCCGTATTTTCTCTAAATAATACAAAATCTACTCTTTGAGGATTTAAAATAGCTGCAGGTGTTCCTCTAAACCATCTAACTGGCCTTACACATGCATACAAGTCTAATTCTTTTCTCAAGGCTACATTTAAAGAACGAATTCCTCCGCCAATTGGGGTAGTTAATGGACCTTTAATTCCAACCAAGTGAGATCTTAAAGTTTCTAAAGTTTCTTCAGGAAGCCATTCTCCATTTTTATTAAATGATTTTTCTCCACATAAAACTTCTAACCACTCAATTTTTCTTGCTCCATGATATGTATGTTCAACTGCTGCATCAATTACTCTTTGAGATGCCGCCCATATATCAGGTCCAATTCCGTCACCTTCAATAAATGGTATTATTGGTTGATCAGGTACAATTAACTTTCCATCTTTAATCTGTATTTTATCCGCCATTATTTTCCTTTAAGCTTTTCCATTAATCTTTTTTCAACATTTTTTGGCACAAATTTTGATAAATCTGTATTGTATTCTGCCAACTCTCTAATAATGCTGGAATTTAAGTGAAGAAATTTCTCATTTGAAACCATTAATATCGTTGAAACTTCAGAATTTATACCATGATTAACATTAGCCATCTGAAACTCTAATTCAAAGTCACTTACATGTCTTAAACCACGAATAATAGCAATAGCTCCTTTTTCTTGTGCAAACTTTACTACAAGATTATTGGGATTTGAGAATGCTGAAACATTTTCAAGATCAATCGTGCATTCTTCAATCATCTCTACTCTTTCTTCATGAGAAAAAAGTGGATTTTTATGTTGATTATCAGATACGCACATATATACCTCATCAAACAATTTTGATGCTCTTCTTGCAATATCGATGTGCCCATAATGAATTGGGTCAAATGTTCCTGGATATATT
The DNA here is from genome assembly GCA_038280095.1 of Fidelibacterota bacterium. Lineage (GTDB taxonomy): Bacteria > Fidelibacterota > Marinisomatia > Marinisomatales > Marinisomataceae > Marinisoma. The sequence goes on from JAYPYG010000021.1 coordinate 2,941, forward strand.
ATCCTTTTCATACTTTCCAATAGAGTAAGTTTGTATCCCCGAATTTAGCAATTTTATCGAATCCTTCAAGCGTTTCCTTTGATGAGCATTCAATTATTAACTTACCGCTCTTATTTAGCTTTTTTAGAGCATTTTCAACAAAAATATTAAGATCATAAAGCTCATAAGGTGGGTCAGCAAAAATTATATCAAAATTTTCTGATTTTTTAATGTATCTATGAGCATCTCTTGCCATAAAATTGAATTGATCGTAATCAAAATTTTTTGAGTTGGAAATGATTTGATTTAAATATCTTTTATTCATTTCAACAAAAGTAACATTTTTTGCTCCTCTACTAGCTGCTTCAAAACCAATAATTCCAGAACCAGCAAATATATCCAAAAACGATTTCTCGTTTAAGGAGCCAATAGTATCAAAAAAACTTTTTCGACATATTGAAGTAGTTGGTCTGAATGAAGAATTTTTTAAAATCTCAATGCTAGAATTACGAAATATTCCAGAGTTAATTTTCATCATTTTTTAATTGAAATATAAAGATGTACACTATTTGAATTATCTTCAAGAAACGCTTTTCTTAATGATATGTTTTCAAATTTGCTCAAAATGGAAAGTGCATTTAAAGAATTTTCAAAATCACTAAACTTTAAAACTACATTTTGAATTGATTGATTATCAATTTCAGAATCAAAAACTTTGAATTTTAAGTTGTTTTCAATTTCAAATAAGCTTATTAACAATTCATTAAAATTTGCTCTATCTTCTGAAAAAACAGGATATGAATTTGGTAGATCAAACTCCACTTTATTATCATTGACAATAAATTCATTTTTCGATAATAAAAAATTAGTTACTCCTGAAAATCTGTCATTTAGAGTTGATAAATTTTGAATCATTATCATGGAAGTATTTGGAGTGAGTCTTTCTTCGATAATTTCATCAATTGATTCTTTTTTTTCATTTAAGGTTGGAGAGTTTTCAAAATTTAAAAAATCATAATTTGAAAATATTGAGACTACAAATAAAAGGAATAATAAAGATAGAAAACCTGCTGATAAATTTTTAATAAAGAAATTATATTTAAACCCTTCTTTTGATGGAGAATAAGCATGAGTTTTAACTTTTAATTTACCAGATAAAATTTGGGAGCTACTAGATTCGGCAAAATTTAATAATGGGATACTATTAAAAATATAGTTCGCTAAATATTCAACAATTTTTGTTTTATTAAAAAATATAAATTTGAGATTTTTTTTATACAAATCAGATTTTTTAATATTTGGAATATCAAGCAAACCTATGACTTTTTCTTCTGCTTTTCTAGTTCCAGAAAAGTTCAATTTAAAAAATGTAAACCCTTTTCTAGTATTACCAAAAAATTGATATTTATTTCCATTTTTTATCACAGAAAATTGTGAAGGTTTTAAGCCTACAGTTAAAATGGATGATAAAGGAACTATATAACTTATACTTAACCCAAAATTATTAAAATTAAGTTTTATTTTTTCCCTTAAAAAATGATGAATCGCAACAGAATGAAAAATGTTTTTTGGAGTCTTTTTTTCTTCTGAAACAAAATAGTAATTACTAGTTTTATCTCCCCATTTTAATTGACTTTCTTCTCTGATTTGCTGATCAATATTATCATATTTTTTAGATTTAATTATTATTGAGTGAGAAAGAATTGAATCATCAATAATTATAGAAGCCAAGTTGTTTGTTAAATTAATTTCCTCGCTAATTTCATCCAGCGCTCTTGCAATAATAGAATTAAGTTTTTTCGAATTATTTGTTGTACTTGTAATGCTAGAGCGTAGCTTAGCTTTAAAGACCAAAGATGAATTTTGCCTGGTAGATGATTCAGTAAAAACAGATAGGGATTTATTGTCTAATAAGAAGTAGATCAATCAACTAATTATCCCAACTTCTTGAACCATCAATGATATAGCCATGACTTCTAGTTTTTAGTGAAAAAAAGCCATATCTGTTATCGCGATATGAGCGAATTGGACTAGAAACTCTTACTGAGTTTCCTTCATCATTGATTTCAATAATATATGGATCACCAGTTAGAGGACAGAAAAACTGTGTATCGTCTGGTAAAAATACGAAGTTATATGGACTAGTTTCTTTTCTAAATCTTCTATCAAAATAAGAAACAGTTTCAACTCTTTCGAAAGTAGTCTCCTCAACTATTCCCATAAACAATGGATCTTGTTGAGTATCAAATAAATTCTTTTTTTGAACATAAACTGTATCTTCCAAACCGGTTTCTTCAGACATCATTAAAACTGTAACAGTAGTATCAACAATAGTTTCTTTAGAAATTCTTCTTAATCCAAAAGTAGTATCGTACTCAACATCAAACCCTTTTGGCACATCAACTAAGAACTCCTCACCGTTAAGCTTAACAATTTGTTCACCTAAAAAAGTTGAATCAGCCATAACTGAATCTCTGACAGCATTAACTAAGGTAATTGCTTTTTTACCGTCCGTTTCATAAGAGCCTGTGAGAATATTGTGAAAATTTTCAACATTGTAGACAGTTTGCATACGGAAACGACTTTCTTCTTTATACATATCCTCTTCTTCCCAAATCAAACTAGGAATGTAAATAACTAATAATATTAAGATGAAAACGAAGAAGGTTATAACTTCAAGATAGTCGTTAAAAAATTTTTGTTTTGCTTTATCCATAATTGACTCCACCGAATTTACAATAATTCACTAACATAGCAATATATTAATCCTCAAATCTCTGAAATTTAATTTCTTTATTTTTTTGAATTCTCAAGAGATCTTCTGTTGACTTCTTTTCTTCTCTATTTAATTTGGAAGGAACATCAATTTGAATCTTAACCAACTGATCACCTCTTCTTGACTTTCCAATCAACGGAAAACCTTTTCCTTTGACTCTCAAAATTTGTCCAGGTTGAATACCAGATGGAATTTTTAGCTTAGCAGTTCCATTAATTGTAGGAATATCAATTTTATCTCCAAAAACAGCCTGTGAATATCCTAAAACAACTTGTAACAACACATCATTACCATACCTTGAAAAAAACTCATGGCTTTCTTCTTCAAAGAAAACATAAAGATCTCCAGCTTGACCATTAATATCTTCATTTCCCTGACTATCTAAAGTCATATAGTTTCCATCTTCTACACCAGTTGGAATTTTAATTTTTATTGTTTCTTCAACAGACTTCATTCCATCTTTGTTGGCACCAGCAGGTATCTTATCAACTACTTTACCATAACCTTTACATTGAGGACAAATAGACGTAGATCTCATTTGTCCAAGAAATGAGTTAGTAACTTTTGTTACCTGACCACTTCCTCCGCACATAGGACATGTTGCTAAGGTTAGTCCTTCAGCACGCTTCATGCGCTTAATTTTAAGTTTTTTCTCACCTCCATTAACTATGTCTTTATATGAAACAACAATTTTTACTTTTAAATCAGCGCCTGCTCTAGGTCTTGATGAAGTTCTTCCTCCGCCAAAAAAAGATTCAAAAGGATTATTTCCTCCAAAAATATCACCAAATTGACTAAAAATATCATCCATATTCATTGAATTGAAACCAGATTGTCCTCCCATTCCATTAAAAGCAGAATGGCCGAGTTGATCATATTGTCTTCTTTTGCCTTCATCACTTAATACAGAGTAGGCCTCTGCAGCTTTTTTAAACTTTTTCTCAGCTTCTTTATTGTCTGGATTTCTGTCTGGATGGTACTTCATGGCAATCTTTCTATAAGCTCTTTTAATCTCATTTGCGTTTGCAGACTTTGAAACGCCTAAAATATCATAAAAATCACTCATTTTTTGTTTACCACTACTTTGGCATGTCTAATGATTAAATCTTTATACTTGTATCCTGATTCATATATTTCAACTATGATATCATCATCTATTTTTGAATCATTTGTTGTTGTTAAAGCCTCATGTAATTCTGGATCAAAACTATCTCCAACTTTACCAAATGGTTTAACCCCTTTAGATTCTAGTTTTTTATTAAAATCTTCTTTTACCATTAAAAGAGCTTTTTTTACTTCTTCCTGCTTATAAGAATCGATGCCTCTGGAAAGATTATCTAGCACAGAAAGAAAATCTAAAATAAAACTTTTACCTTCATATTTTAACAAGGATGATATTTCAGACTCCTTTCTTTTACGAAAATTGTCAAACTCAGCCTTAAGACGAAGCTGTTTGTCCTCTAAGGAAGATATAATTAGCTCTAAATCCTTTTTTGTAGGCTTTTTTGTTGAACTAGTTTTTTTTGGTGAATCAACACCATTTTTATTCTTTTTATTCATTCAAATTTCTCTTCATTGATTGATTGGACGAATATAATCCAATAAATATTGAAAATCCAATAATCCACAACCATAAATAATCATCCAATTTCACGTTTACCTCAAAATATGTGTTGAAAGAAATAAAAAAGTATTTAACAAATAAAAATGAAAAAACACTACCAAAAACTGAGTATAAAATTGATTCAATATAAAAAGGAATTTTAATGAATATTCCGGAAGCTCCATTGTACTTTAAAATGTCAATAAAATCTCTCCTGTTTGTCATTGAAAGATTAACAGTATTTGAAATGATTTGATATGACAGAAATATGATTGCTATTACAAATACTAAAAACAAGAAAATAGCCAGGTTAATCCGATCTTCTATATCATCAATATATCTTCCTCTGTACTCAATTTCGTCTACAAAATCATATGTATTAATTGACTCAATCAATAAATCAACTTGATCAAATTCAAAGCTTTCCTCATTAATAAAAACCTTGATTGATAAAGGTAAAGGGTTATAGCCCAACATCTCAACAACGTCTTCTCCAAATTCTTCTTTAAAAATAGCTGCAGATTTTTCTTTATCAATAAGTTCTGTGCTTGCAATTATGTTATTTTTTGATAATTCATCCATGAAGTCAGTATAGACATCTTGATCAACATCATTTTGAAGGAAAATTTCAAAAGAATATTTCGATCTAAAAAAATCAACTAGGGAGTTTGTATTATAACCAACTACAAAAAGAGAGCCTAATATTGAAAAATTAATAAAGATTGTAATCACACATAAAAAGCTAGCAAGCTTATTTCGATAAAAACTCTTAAATCCTTCAGCAATTAAAAAAGCGAATTGATCAATCATGAACTTACCAAACTCCCTGCCTTAAGCTCAATTATTCTATAATCTCTATCTGATATAAGCTTATAATTATGAGTTGCCATTATAATAGTAGTTCCTTCTTTATTTATTTGCTCTAAAATTTTTAAAATCTTATGAGCTGCAGCTGGGTCAAGATTGCCTGTAGGTTCGTCTGCCAAAATAAGTTCAGGATTTTTAACAATTGCTCTAGCAATACATACTCTTTGCTGTTCCCCGCCAGAAAGCTGATCTGGATACTTATCTTGATAATCTAATAAATCGGTCAATTCCAAAGCCTCTTCAACATTATCTTTGATTTTTTTTCTACCAACTCCATTGATATGAAGCGGCAATGCAATGTTCTCATAAACTGTTCTCTGTTTTAAGAGTTTGTAGTCTTGAAAAATTACACCAATTTTTTTTCTTAGCTTATGAATGCTATTTTTTTTTGTTTTTTTAGAATTATAGCCTAAAACATCTATTTCGCCCTCCGAAGGAAGAATATCAAAATAAATCATTTTTAAAAGGCTAGATTTACCAGATCCAGTCGGACCAACAAGAAAACAAAATTCGCTATCATTTACTTTTAGATCTATATCGTAAACGCCAGAATCTTTTGAATAGCTAAAAGAAATGTTTTTAAACTCAACCATAAAACTGCAAATATAAAAAAGTTATGTATCCTACAAACAGTACTGAAGCTGTTATCTTATTTAATCCCTTATGGAGATATATAAAAAACATTAATGAAAGTAAAAATCCTACACCTAAAAATAATTCAAAATTTACATTAGTAGTTTCAATTGGGGTCACCAAAGCAATTGTTGATAAAACGAATAAAATATTAAAAATATTTGATCCAATAATATTTCCTAAAGATATACCAACCTCTCTTTTTGAAAGCGCCATCAATGTAACAAATAATTCAGGTAAAGATGTTCCTATTGCTACAACTGTCATTCCGACTGACTTTTCAGAAAAACCAAATTGTTCGACTAAAGGAATTGCCCCATTATCCACAAATAATACTGACCCATAATAAAGTATAGTCGACCCAGCAATTATTCTCAGAACTGATTGATATGCTGGACAAACATTTTCATTTTCAAGCTCTCCATTACATGATGTGATATTAGGCCTTAAAAAACTAGCTATGATATAAATAAAAAATACTAAGAGAAGGCCCTGAGCCTCATTTGAATTAATTAAGCTGTCCTGAAGAAAAATATATAACATCAGACATGCTAAAAGATTATAAATAAATGGTGCAATTGAGTTTTTTAAATCAAAGTCTATTTTAAAAAATAATGCTGGCAAACCAATAGCAAGACCAATATTTGCAATATTTGAGCCTAATACATTGCCTATAACAAAATCAGTATAGCCTTGAAACGCACTAATTAGGCCCACTACAAGCTCAGGAAAGGAAGTTCCTATTGAAACTATGGTTAAACCAATAACAAAGTCAGAAACTTTTAATTTTTTAGCTAAACTTTTAGCACCATCAATTAAAAATTCAGAGCCAAAATATAAACCTAAAGATCCCAAAATTAAAAAAAATAAACTAGATAACATCAGTATAGTCCATTCTTATTTATAAAATCCCAAACTTCTTTTGTAACCATATATCTTATAGTTTTATCATCTCTCCATCTCGCTCTAATATTTGTTGAAGAAATTTCAAATTGAGGGATATTAGCAAAGTGTACTCTATCTAAAACCCACTGAGGAATATTGCTTGGAGTAAATCCTGGTCTAGTAGCGACAATAATATTACATAAGTCTAAAATTTCTTTAGGATTTTTCCAGTTATAAAAATCCATTAAAGTATCACTTCCCATAAGAAAGTAAAGGTCTTTTTTTTCAATTTTTAGCTCATCTCTGAAATACTTTATTGAATCTATAGTATAACTAATGTCTCCTTTCTTAATTTCAAAGTCAGATATTTCAAAATTATCATTATTCAATAAAGCCATATCAAGCATTTTTAGCCTTTTCTTAGGTGAAGACATTTCTCTGCCTTGTTTTAATGGAGACATATATGCTGGTAAAAAAATTAATCTATCAAAGTTTTCGGATTCAATGATTGTTTGAGCAATAAGTAAGTGACCAATATGAGGAGGGTCAAAAGTTCCGCCAAAAATACATGTTTTCATATTATACCCTTATTAAGAGTTGTCTTTAATAACACTTAAAGCTTGTTCTTTAAATGAATCTGTAACAATAGATTTTACATTTATTTCAAGATCTGCCAAATACTGCTTAGCCTCATCGCTTTTATTTTGAAGTGCTAGACATCTAATAATTTCCATATTAGCATCATTAAAAAACTGTGTGTCATAAAATTCATTTACTACAATTTTATAAGATACAATTGCAGAATCATAAGCTTTAAGCTTGAAATACAACTTTCCAGTTTCCATATTTTTTTCTGCTAACCTTGTTCTCAAGCTAATTAATAATTTGTCAGCATCTTTAGAGTATTCAGAATTAGGAAAATCATCAAGAAACTCTTGAATTTGAGATATAGCTTTTAAACTAGATTTTTGATCATGAAAAAAATTTGGTGATAAATAATTTAAAGATTCACAGATTCTCCATCTTGATTTTTCAATGTATGGACTAAAACCCATTTTTGATACAAGATTCTCATATTCAATCAGCGCTAAATCGTAATCTTTATTTAAAAAAAATGATTCTGCTAAGAAAAATAATGCATCATCTCCTAAATCCGTATGGGAAGCTCTTTCCACAATTATATTAAATTGTTGAGATGATTGAACATATTTTTCTTTTTCAAAATAAGAAAGTCCATCATCAAAACGTTTTTGGTAGGATGAGTTATCGTCGAATGAAGATGTAATGCCGCATGAGCTTAGAAAAATCGTAAATAATGAGAGCAAAGTAATCTTCATATGATAAAACAGCTTTTGAAAGTTGAATTAGGAAGAGCCGACAATAGAAAATTTTAACATTTCTGCATGCGGATCAAAATCATCAGCCATTACATAACTTAAATCGAAACCGATGGAATTAAACTTCAATCCAAATCCAAGTGTTGAATAACTTACTTCGCCGGCGTCATTAACCATACCAGCTCTAAGAAAAATTTCATCAGAAATTGCATATTGAAAACCAATATTAGTTCCCATAACACTATCATTGATATCATAATTGATATCAAAAGCAGCTAATCCTTTTCCATCCATTAACTCTAAAGATGATCCCAATCCGAGTCTGGTAGGCAATGGGTCTTCTTCGCCATCTTCAAATGTAACTCCGGGACCTAAATTAGCGAGAATAACACCAAGTTTCAGATTTGGATTATTTAAAGCATTATGCCTAAAATAAGCAACATCAATAGCAATATTAGAACTGGAAGCATCATAATTATTAACTACTGCCAACTCTTGGAAAAAATACTTTCCATTAATTCCCCAGGATGAATTTTCATCAATACTTTTAGCATATGACATATTAAATGCATACATATAACTTGAAAAGGTACCTAAATCAACATTATTGATGTCTGTAGCATTTTGGTCACCTAAATTCAAATATGTAAAATGACCTCCAATGGCTTGACCTTCACCTAAAGGCATTGCAAATGCAAGAAAGTCATAAGACATGTCGTCGACTAAGTTGGGCAAATAACTTGTATGCATGAAAGAAAATTCTTTTTGTGATAGATTTATTAAACCTGCAGGGTTGTAATAAGTAGCATAAGAATCATTGGCTACAGCGATATTGGCTTCTCCCATACCACTAGATTTAGCACCAGGGTTAATTGTTAAAAAAAGCGAGCCAGCAGTTCCTTGTGAAAATACTAGATTAGATAAAATAAATATTGCGAGTAGTTTGTTTAATTTTTTCATGTTAAAAAACTAATTATAATTTAGTAAAAGAACAATGGAATATATGTAATTAATATTACGCCCAGAAATCTAATAAAAAAGAACGGTAAAGTAGACCTGTAAATAAATGGCATATCTTTTTCAAATCTATATGAAGATAAATATAAATTCATTCCAACTGGTGGAGTAATATATCCAAGTTCAAGATTAGAAATAAATATTATTGCTAGATGAAATGGGTCTATACCAAAATATGTTGCAAGAGGAGCAATTAATGGTACTACAACAATAATTGCGGAAAAAACATCCATTAGGCAACCAACAAATAATAGTAAAATATTTAGTGCCAAAAGAAATATAATCTTTGAGGATATTGTACTTTGAACATAATTAAGAATTTTTAAAGGAATTTGTGCATCCACTAAATATCCAGTAAATCCCATAGCAAAGCCAAGAATAATCAATACTCCACCTACTAGAGTAGAACAATCAATTATAATTTTAGGTAAATTTTTGAATGATATATCTTTAAAAATATATAATTCAACCGTTATCACATATAAAACTAGCAGTGCAGCGCTTTCTACGAGAGTAGCAAAACCTGAAAAAAGGCTTAATATTATGAGCAAAGGTATTGCAATTTCCCATTTAGCTATTTTTGCAGTTTCAAAAGCATCTTTAAATACAAATCTTTCAACTGTTTTACTTTTTGGTCTTTTATAAAGACCATAAAAAAACATTATGCTCATTAAAAAAATCGCTGGAATTAATGCTTGTTTAAATAATTCTAATGGATTTATTCCAGCAGTAACTGAATAAATTATTGCTGGAAGGCTTGGAGGAAAAAGCAATCCTAATGATCCTGCAGTAGTAATTATTCCTAATGAAAATTGTTTTGAATACCCATCATGTATTAAAATCGGATAAAGTATTGCCCCTAAAGCAAGAATTGTCACTCCTGAACCCCCTGTTAAAGCAGTGAAAAAAGCGCACAAAAGCACAACTATAAGAACAGTTGATCCTGGAAGCCATCCAAGACTAGCCTTAAAAAATCTAATTAATCTGTCAGAAATATTACTCTCTGCTAATATATATCCAGCAAGAGTAAATATTGGTATAGCAGCTAATGTTGGAGAAACAACTATTCTATATGCGCTATCACTTATTGTAGAAATTAAATCATAGTTTGTTGCCCATTCTGAAGGCTCTGACAAAAAAAAGAAGATTGATAATGAAGCTAATAGAATGAAAATTGGAAGTCCAAAAGCTACTAATGAAATCGCAAATAACACCTTGGTCCATAGTAATAAAGGATTTGCTAATGGAAACTGCCAAAAATAAAGAATTATAGTTGGTATGATTGAAATTACCGTTAATAAAATTCTATATTTTAAATCAGCACCACTAGTCATTATCATTTGATACCAGATTAAAATTAGTCCTACTGGAATTATTGACTGAGCGAACCATGTTGGAATATATGGTGCTATATAATATGGATACTGAAAACCGATTTGTATCATTTTTAAGTATGATATTGATAAAACAAATACAATAGATAGCGAAAAAACGTGAACAAAAAATTTGCTATAATTTACTTTTGTCGAAAAATCAAACACAGGCTCTCTAACAACAGATAATAATTTATTAGATCTTGCTGCAATTACCGCACCTATGAAACCAATCCATAATGTCATATGCTGAACAATTTCTTGTGATGCCGGGATTGAAAAAAAACTGATATACCTTCCAAGAATCTGAAATATTGGAAAAGATATAA
>JAYPYG010000022.1:0-13639 GCA_038280095.1 Fidelibacterota bacterium
GATTTTTTAAAAACAGGATTAAATAATTAAGGAACTTTATGGTGATTAAATCATTTCAGATAAATATGATGAAAAGACTAACATTTATTTTATTATTTGTTTCAACTTCGTTTGCGCAATCAAAAGCATATGAATTTTTTAATTCTTTTGCTGACATTGCTGAGGAAGTAAACGAGTCAGTAGTGACCATCACTACAACAAATACCGTTCAATTGGATAGAGATGTTCAAAACTTTTATAGATATTGGGGTAGAGAGATTCCAGATGAGTATGAAAGTAAATCTCTTGGTTCAGGTGTTATTGTCGATGATGAAAATGCATTTATAGTCACTAATCATCATGTTATTTTTGATGAAAGATCTCAAAAACCTGTTGAAGAAATTAAAGTCCAATTACTTGATAAACGTATTTTTGAGGCTACGGTTATTGGATTAGATAAAGCTACCGATTTGGCTGTGCTCCAAATAGAAGCAGATGACATTAAAGCTGTTGATTTAGGAGATTCTGAAGCAGTAAGAGTGGGAGAATGGGTAATAGCTATTGGAAGCCCTTTTTCTGCATCATTAAGTCATACTGTTACTGCTGGAATTGTTAGTGCATTAGGTAGAAATGATGTAATGAATAACTTAAATACTTATCAAAACTTTATTCAAACAGATGCAGCAATAAATCCTGGAAATAGTGGAGGCGCTCTTTTGAATATGAATGGTGAGTTAATTGGTATTAATGCTGCTATTGCTTCAGGAGGTGGAAGAGCTAATGCTGGTATTGGCTTTGCAATTCCTTCAACGATGGTTAAAAAAGTAATGAATGATCTTATTACTAAAGGATATGTTGTTAGATCTTTCTTAGGTATTTACATGCAAGATATAAATGAAGATTTATATGAGACATTGGAACTTCAAACTCGAAATGGAGCTATTGTAAGTGACATTGTTGAAGGCAGTCCAGCTTCAAAATCTGATTTAGTAGAAGGAGATGTGATTGTTTCTTTTGAAGGAAAAGAAATCAGTAATGGTTCTGAACTTAAAAACCTTGTATCCAGTACTGATCCAGGTTCAAGAGTCAAGCTTGGTATTTACAGAGATAATAAAAAGAAAAATATATATGTTACTCTTGAAGAAAGAGAAGATGTAGTAGCTGCTACTACAAATGTCAATTATGAATTCGGATTATTATTGGAAAACCCTAGCGAATATTTAATTAATAAATACAAATTAAATGAAAAAAATCCTTCAAATATCCAAGGAGTAATTGTTACTGGAGTTGAAGATAATAGTCCAGCAGAAGAAGCAGGGCTTCAAGAAGGAGACATTATTACACGCGTTGGACGTAAAAAGATTTATAGTACAAAAGATTTTCTTTCTGAAATGTCAAAGTTTGATGATGAATCAAAAGTACTATTTCTTGTCAAACGTGGTTCTTCGTCAAGATTTATTACTATTACAAGATAATTTCTATACAATTGCAATAATTCCCCTTTTCTTATAAGTTCATAGTTAATTATGAGCATAAAGAAAGAAAATCCAAAAGTTGATTTTGTTAAAAATGAACATGAAATTCTCGATTATTGGTCCAAAAATAAAACTTTTGAAAAATTAGTCGAAAAAAACTCCAACGGTCCAAAATGGAGCTTTCTTGATGGACCTATCACTGCGAATAATCCGATGGGCGTTCATCATGCTTGGGGAAGAACGTTAAAAGATCTTTATCAAAGATATAAATCAATGAATGGACATCAATTGAGATATCAAAATGGTTTTGACTGTCAAGGTCTTTGGGTAGAAATTGAAGTGGAAAAAGAACTTGGAATCAAATCTAAGAAAGAAGTTGAAGATCTAGGCATTGAAAAGTTTGTAAATCTTTGTAAAGAGCGCGTTGAGAAATTTTCTGAAGTACAAAAGGATCAATCTATTAGACTAGGATATTGGATGGATTGGGATAATTCTTATTTCACCATGTCCGAAGAAAACAACTATGCAATTTGGGCTTTTCTAAAAAAATTACATGAAGATGGAAAAATCTATAGAGGAACCGATGTAGTTCCTTGGTCTGGAAGATCTGGTACTTCCTATTCACAGATGGAGATTATTGAGGGAAGAAAGCTTACAGTGCATAAAGGTGTTTTTGTAAAGTTTCCTTTAAAAGATAAAGAAAATGAGAATATTTTAATTTGGACAACGACCCCTTGGACTCTTTCATCTAATATTGCTGTTGCGGTAAACAAAAAAATAAATTACGCAAAAATAAAGGCAAATGATGGATCAATATATTTTGTAGCTGAAACAAATTTAAAATATCAAAGATTAAGTAAAGAATTTTCGGAGAAAAAAAATTGGGTAGACGGCGTTCCAAAACTAAAAACATTAGATCAAATTTTCAAAGAACGTGGTGGATATGAAATTTTAGAAGTCATTAAAGGTGAAAAATTAATTGGTTTAACATATCAAGGACCATTTGATCATTTAGAGCCTCAAAGCTCTAAAGGGGGTTATCCAATTCATGATACAAGCAACTTACAAGATAAATCAGCCATAGATTGTCATATCATTATTGATGGTGGAAAAGATTCTGAAGGTAACGATATGGTTGTTGAGGGTGAAGGAACAGGGTTTGTTCACATGGCTGGTGGATGTGGTGCTATCGATAATAAAATATGTAAAAGAGAAGGTTTTGTTGAAATTTCACCAATTGATAATCAAGCAAATTTCATTCAGGGTTTTGATTTTATGTCTGGTTTAAGTGTTACAGATCCTGAAACTGCTCAAAAAATTATTTCCAATTTAAAAGAAAGAGATCTTCTTCTATATGTTGAAGATTATCCTCATATATACCCACACTGTTGGAGATCTGGAGACGAATTAGTCTTTAAACAGGTTGACGAATGGTATATCAATATGGATTGGAGAAATAAAATTAAATCTGTTGTAGATGAAATTAATTGGATTCCAAGCTGGGGAAGAGATAGAGAGCATGATTGGTTAGACAATATGGGAGATTGGATGATTTCAAAGAAGAGATTCTGGGGATTAGCCTTACCGATTTGGACTTTTGAGGATGGAACATTTCATGTGGTTGGTTCTAAAGAAGAGCTTGAGGAATTAGCTGTTGAAGGATGGGAAAAATTTGATGGAAATACCCCACATAGACCTTGGGTTGACTATGTTAAAATTAAACATCCTAAATCTGGACTTATTGGAACTAGAATTGAAGATGTAGGAAATCCTTGGCTAGATGCTGGAATTGTACCTTTTTCTACAATGAAGTATTTTGAAGATAAAAGCTATTGGGAAGAATGGTTTCCAGCTGATTTTATTACAGAATGTTTTCCTGGGCAGTTTAGAAACTGGTTTTACTCATTATTAGCAATGTCATCTTTCTTAGAAGGCAAAGCACCGTTTAAAACGTTACTTGGACATGCGTTAGTAAAAGATGAAAAAGGTGATGAAATGCATAAATCTGCAGGTAATGCTATCTGGTTTGATGATGCAGCTGAAAAGATGGGTGTTGATGTAATGAGATGGATGTATTCGAAACAAAATGTAGAAAACAACTTACTATTTGGATATGATAAAGCTGACGAAGTTAGAAAAAAGTTGATTAGTCTATGGAATATTTATTCGTTTTTCTGTACCTATGCAAGTCTTGATAATTTTTCTCCACATTCACAAAAAATAAATCCTAAAGATTTAACTTTATTAGATAATTGGATTATTTCTAAATCACAGCAATTAAATGCTAGCGCAAAATTGCATTATGAAAATTTTGAAGTAGATAAGCTATTAAAAAATGTAGAAACCTTCTTAGATGATTTATCAAATTGGTATATAAGAAGAAATAGAAGAAGATTTTGGAAAAGTGAGAATGATTCAGACAAATATATAGCTTATCAGACTCTTTATGATGTGATTTTGGATTTAATTAAAGTCTTATCGCCTGTTCTTCCGTTTGTAACAGAAAGAATGTATTTAAATATAACTTCTGCGGATAAAAATGAGAACAAAGACAGTATTCATTTATCAGATTTTCCTAAATGCGATAATGATAAAATCAATCATGAATTAATTGAGAAAGTTGACTCATTAAAAAAAGTAATTGAGTCTGGAAGAGCAGTAAGAAAAAAAGCTAATATTAAAGTTAGACAACCGCTCCAAAGTTTAAGAGTTTTGCTAAATAACGATGAAATAACTTCATTCATTAAAGATCAAGAAGAGACAATCTTAGATGAGTTAAATATTAAAGAAGTACTATTTTCTGATGAAATCAAAGAGTTTGGAACTTTGACTTTGAAGCCAAATTTCAAGAATATGAAAATGAAGTTTGGAGATGAAATGCAGGATGCTATGAAGTCAATTGGTAATCTTGATCCTGTAAAAGTCACAAAAAACGTATTGAATGGATTGGCAATTCCGGAGAACGAACATGAATTGACTAAAGATGATCTGATTATAGATTTAAAAGCAAATGAGGGAAGCGAATCTTTCTTAGGAAATGATTTAATTGTATCGTTAGATACGACTATTAGCGATTCTTTAAGATTAGAAGGGGTTTTGAGAGATTTAATAAGGCAAATACAGTTGATGAGAAAAGAAGCAAATTTTGAGATTGATGACAGAATTATTATCTCTGCTAATTTTTCTGATGAGTTAAAAAATATTATTGAAGAAAATAAAGAATATTTTATGAATGAGGTATTATGTAAGGATATTGTAGCAAATTTGGAAAATTCTGACTATAATTCTTCTTTCAACTATGAAAATAATGAAATTGAAATTTATTTAAAGAAAGTTTAAAGTAAGTAAATTGGCTAAGAAAAAAACATATACAAAAACAGAACTAAAGAAATTTGAGAAAAATATTTTGGACAAAATTTCCGAAGTAAATGAGAGCATAGAAGGTGTAAGATCAACTACTGAGCCCACTAATTCGGTTTTTATACAAGACAGATCTGAAGATTTTAATGAAGGTACTGAAGCTCATGAAGTAGAGAAAAGCTTTCTTCTTATGTCGCGAGAATCCGATTACCTAGTTAACCTCAAAAAAGCACTTCAAAGAATCCAGGATGGTACTTATGGTATTTGTGAAGTTTATACAAAAGATTCAGGAAAATGTGAATGTCCTGACTCTCCTTTAATTGCAAAAGAAAGATTAATGGAAGTACCTAATGCCACTAAAGGCGTTTTCTGTAAAGAAAAGAAAAAATTAAATCTTTTATGATGAAATATTTATCAGTTTTGATTGTTGTATTGGATCAACTTTCAAAATTTGTTGTTCATAATACAATGAATCTCTATGATTCCTTTTCTGTGATACCTTATTTACTCAATTTTACTTATATCCGTAATGAAGGTATTGCTTTTGGGATTTATTTTGAGGGAGCAAAATTATTATTTATCATTTTGCCAATCATTATAACAATCTATCTTTTTTACTTATTAAATAATGATGATTTTCAAGATAAGTTTTCTCAAATCGCCCTTTATTTGATTATTGCAGGTGCTATTGGAAATATCATTGATAGAATTTTCAGAGGATATGTTATTGATTTTATTGATTTTCACCTAAATGGCATGCATTGGTATGTATTTAATGTTGCTGATTCCTCGGTCACAATAGGATTGATATTTTTATTGTATAGCTCTATACTTGTAAATAAATAATATTATGACAATATCTGTTTCATCATCAGATGAATTAATACGTTTAGATACTTTTTTATCTTCAAGATTAATTCAATTTTCGCGAAGTAAAATTCAAAAACTTATTTCTGAGGGTAGTATCACTGTTAACGATAAAACTGTTAAAAAAAACCTCAAACTTTCCTATGGAGATATCATAAAAGTTGATACATCAAAATTTGAGTCTCTTGAGCTGCCTGAACTTAAAAAATGGGATTATCCATTAGAAGTTATCTACGAGGATGATGATCTTGCTATTATCAATAAACCATTTGGAGTCATTTCACATCCAACTTCTAATAATAAAGATCAGACGTTGGTCAATATTCTATTAAATCAATTTGAAGATAAGTTATCTAGTCATCCCGATCCATTAAGGCCAGGAATTGTACATAGGCTTGATAAAGATACAACTGGAGTAATGATAATACCTTTTAATGAATATGCTCATTGGAAAATAGCTGATCAGTTTAAAAATAGAACAATACAAAAAGAGTACATTGCCTTAACGTGGGGTGAATGGGTAGATTATGAAGGTATTATTGAAAATAAGTTATCACGAAGCAAAAAGAATCCTTTAAAATATCAATCTTCAATGGAAGGAAGGGTAGCTACATCAAAATTTAAGTTAATTAATAAGGGTAAATACTTTTCAGCAATTAATTTTTTTCCCAAAACTGGAAGAACGCACCAGATAAGAATTCACTGTAGTGAAAAAGGTTATCCAATAATAGGAGATGAACTTTATGGTGGAGGTTGGAAAAAATTAAATGAATATCTGCCGGATGTAAGAAAAAAAATAAATAATAATATTAGTATTCAAAATGGACATTATCTTCATGCTTCAAGTATATCTTTTTTACACCCTAAAAAAGAAGAGAAAATACTTTTTAAAGCTCAACCATCTAAAGAATTTAGTAACCTATTCGAAATGATTAAAAATGAAGAAATTTGATATAGTCAAAAAAGAGTTTTTAGATTTTCTCGAATTTGATAAAGGATACTCTGAAAGAACCATTGAAAATTATGATAGGGATATTTCAAAATTTGAAGTATATATCACAGAATTTTCTATCAATTATAAGAAATTATCTAAAGAAAATATCTTTGATTTTCATTCTGATTTAAGTGGAACTATTGGACCTAGATCTTTTTCTAGAATCCTATCTTCTTTACGCACATTTTATAAATATTTATTTTCAAAAAGCTTAATAAATGATATAGTACTAAATAGTATTCAAACATATCCTTCACCAAAATTCAAAAAATCTATACCATCATTTTTATCACAAGAAAAAATTCATGATGTTTTAAATAAAATTGATGAATCTAAAAAAGATAATTTTTTAAAAATTCGAGATAAGGCTATAATAATGCTTTTTTTCACATCAGGACTAAGACTTGAAGAAATGACTAGCTTAAATCTGAAAGATATTGATTTAGATAATAATTCAGTAAAAGTGTTAGGTAAAGGAGGTAAAGAAAGATTTTCTAATTTTGACGATTTTACTAAAAAATTGATTGTTAAATATTTAGAAAAAATTGGAAAATATCCTTTGTCAAAATCAATCATAGATAATAACTTGTTCGTCGATAAAGATAATAAATCTTTAACAAGAAATAATATTCAATACATAGTGACAAGTAACTTAAAAGGATTATCATTGAGCGCATTTGGACCTCATACTTTGAGGCACTCTTTTGCAACTCATTTACTGAATAAAGGAGTTGGCATTAGCGCAATTCAGTCATTGCTTGGACATTCAAAATTATCATCAACACAAATTTATACTCATGTTAGTCTTGATAAACTTCAAGATACCATTGATAAAGCTCACCCAAGAGGTAAGAAATGATTAAAAACCAAAATTTCAAACGAAATTCACACATTGACGATTTGATCAATGATGCTGTTAATAATAATGAAGGTGTAATAGGTCTTAATGGTGCTTTAATGGTTGATACCGGGGAGTTTTCAGGAAGAATTCCTAATGATAAGTTTATTGTAGATGAAGAATCTTCAACTGAAAAAATTTGGTGGGGAGAAGTTAATCAAAAGCTCTCCGAAGAAAATTTTAACTATCTTTTGAATAAAGTATTAGATACCTATGAAAACTTGCCTTCAAGTTATTATGTTTTTGATGGATTTGCTGGTGACGATGCAGACAATTCATTAAATGTTAGAATGATAACAAAGAAAGCCTGGCAATCACTATTTGTAAATAACATGTTTATACGTCCAACAAAGGAAGAATTGAATGATTTTAATCCTGATTTTACAATTATCAATGCCTATGATGTAAAAGAAGAAAATTGGAAAGATTACGGACTTAATTCAGAAAATTTCATTGTCTTTAATATAAAGAAAAAGATTGCAATTATAGGCGGTACAGAATATGCGGGAGAAATGAAAAAAGGAATTTTTTCAATGATGCATTATTACTTACCATTGAAAAATGTTTTATCAATGCATTGCTCTGCAAACGTATCTGCTAATCAAGATCAGACAACCGTCTTTTTCGGTCTTTCTGGTACAGGAAAGACAACGCTTAGTACCAATGTAAATCGCCCTTTGATTGGTGATGATGAACATGGATGGTCAGATAACGGGATATTTAATTTTGAAGGTGGATGTTATGCAAAGGCTATTAATCTTGATAAAGATAAAGAGCCAGAAATTTATAATGCAATCAAGCACGGAACGCTTTTAGAAAATGTTGTTTATGATTTAGAAACTAAAGAAGTTGATTTTGATGATAATTCTAAGAGTGAAAATTCTAGAATTTGCTACCCAATTAATTTTGTAGAAAATTCTTTAGGCTCTAAAGGCTTAAAAAGTGCTGGCCCTCATCCAAATTCAATTATATTTCTTACTTGTGATGCCTACGGAATAATGCCACCACTGGCTAGGATGACAAAAAAACAAGCTATGTATCACTTCATAAGCGGATATACAGCTAAAATGGCTGGAACCGAGACAGGTATTACTGAGCCAGTTGCTGCGTTTTCACCATGTTACGGAGGACCCTTTTTAACATTGCATCCTTTAAGGTATGCTGAATTATTAGAGCAAAAATTGAATGATTACGATTCTTCAGTTTATTTAGTCAATACTGGATGGTCAGGGTCAAGTGCAACAAGCGGATCTTCAAGAATAGATTTAAAACTAACAAAGCATATTATCAATT
Organism: Fidelibacterota bacterium; assembly: GCA_038280095.1. Lineage (GTDB taxonomy): Bacteria > Fidelibacterota > Marinisomatia > Marinisomatales > Marinisomataceae > Marinisoma. The sequence goes on from JAYPYG010000022.1 coordinate 8,867, forward strand.
TAATTACTGATGGTAGCTTAGACTTTAGTAAATCAGTATTTGATAAGTTTTTTAATCTACAAATTCCATTAAACGTTGATGGTTTAGAAAATGACTTCTTGGTACCTCATCACAGTTGGGATAATTTGGAAGAATATTTTTCAACTGGTAATATGCTTACAAGACTTTTCAATAATAATTTTGAAAAATTTAAAATTCAAGATTCAGATATTCTAGCAGCCGGTCCAAAAACTGATTTAAGTGCTTAAATCAAATTAAACTATACTATTTGAAATGTACATTTTACAAATGTAAATTGGTTTTTATTTTAAAAAAGGAACTAAAATGGCAACTTTAATTTTAAGAGAAACACACATCGCTTTAGAGGAAGAAATTAAGTCACTTGAAAAGCTTAAAAGAGAAACTTCTGAGAAAATTAGTGAAGCAGCAGATCATGGTGATTTAAAAGAGAATGCTGAATACCATGCAGCCAGAGAAAAACAAAGCTTAATAGTTTATAAAATTCAACTTATGCAATCTCATGCTCCTTTTAGAATAATTGAACATAGTGATATTAATACTGATCAAGCTGGATTCGGGAATAAAGTTTCTATTCATGAGGAGGGTAAAGACAAGCCAGAAGATTACTATATTTTAGGACCAATTGAAGAGGAATTAGACTTATACCCATTTATTGTTACTTATCATTCTCCTTTTGGAAGGTCAGTTTCTGGTAAAAAAGTTGGAGAAGACTTTACACTTGAAATCAGAGGGGAAGATGTAAAGTTTACCGTTACTTCAATTGATAAAATTGAATCAAAAAAATAATTTTATTTTCTTGCGTTAAGCATAAGATAAATTCCTATACTAATAAATACAAAGTTAGACATCCAAGCTCCAAAAAATGGTGAAAGTACGCCTCCATAAGCTAGAGATTGTCCAAATTTTAAAAGAATTACGTATGAAAAAATTGTAGCCAAGCTTAATCCTCCACCAAAAGCTAAAGTGGTATTTGAACGATAAACCGAAAGAGGAATTCCACAAAATATTACTATAATTGAGATAAAGGAATATGCAATTTTATAATTTAGGTCAACTTCCCATTTGAGAGTATTTATGCCATTATCCCTTAAAGATTGTATTTGATTTTTTAATTCTGAGTATGATACCTCTTCGGAGGAACTTGCGGTATTTATTATATCGCTTGGTGAAAAGTTTAAAGTAATTAATGAGTCATTTTTTGAAATAATTACATTTTTTTCTAAACCATCTTTATCGAAATCTCTTACTGAAAAATCTTTTAGATTCCATTTATTTAATTCAGCATTCCAAATTGCTTTTTTTGAATCAATTCTTTTTAATAGCATTCCATCTTCTACTTGAAGAAAATTCAAATTTACAGCGACATTGTTATTGCTATTAAACCTCTCCAAAGCTATTAAGTCTTTTTGGTTCTTTTGAAAATAAACATTTTCAAATACACTTTTATTTTTTGCTCTACTTTTATTTTTTGACATATATGTACTTTTTATTTCATTCTTAGTTTTGTTATTGTCTATTACTATCGAGTTATCGAAATAAAAAGACCCAATGCTTAATAGCAATCCAAGCAAGAGTACTGGTGTAGAAAGTCTGTATAGACTTAGTCCTGACGACTTAAATACTAGCCATTCTTTTCTCTGAATCATCATTCCGTATGTAAAAACAGAAGAAACAAGGCATGATACAGGAATAGTTACGCTGATCATCGATGGAAGCGATGCCTTATAATAGTCGATTAAAATATTTGCTGAGACTTCATTATCAATAAAACGGTTTAAATTTTCAAAGACATCCACAATCAATGAAATCAAAGTAAAGAAGATAGAAACTATAATAAAAGTTGTTAAAAATTCTCTGAGAATATATAAGTCAATTTTTTTCATTATATTGTAACTTAATTAATCATGGATATAATTAATAATTTTTTTGCAGAGTTATCAAATTTCTTATGGGGAAATTTTGGAGTAGCAAATTTAGTTATTGGAGGAGGAGTCTTCTTCCTAATTTATTCAAGGCTAACTCCATTTAGATATTTTAAACATGCATTTGAGATTTTACTTGGTAAACATGATGATCCAGATGATGAAGGCCAAATTTCACACTTTCAAGCTCTTTCAACAGCTCTATCAAGCACTGTTGGTATTGGAAACATAGCTGGAGTAGCTGTAGCGATATCATTGGGAGGTCCCGGAGCATTATTTTGGATGTGGATTAGTGCTATTGTTGGAATGGCAACAAAATTCTTTACCTGTTCCTTAGGTATAATGTACAGAGGTTATGATTCAGATAATGTTTTACAGGGAGGACCAATGTATGTTATTGAACAAGGAATGGGCAAAAAATTTAAATTTCTATCTTATTGGTTCAGCATTGCTGGATTAGTGGGATGTTTGTCATTACTTCAAGCTAATCAATTGACTCAAATCATGTCAGACTATGTAGTAAAATCATTCGATATTGAACAATCATTTAATTTAAATTTAATCATTGGAATAATTATCGCTATCCTAGTGTCCTCAGTAATTTTCGGCGGTTTGAGCAGAATAGCTGAAGTTGCATCAAAAATAGTACCATTTATGGTAATGGTTTATTTATTGTCCGGTTTATTTATTGTTTTATCAAATGCTTCTTCAATTCCTGCTATTATCTCAAATATTTTTTCAAGTGCATTTAATGGGAGCTCAGTTGCTGGCGGTTTTGCTGGAACTGCAATAGTTATTAGTCAAGGTTTTAGAAGAGCTGCATTTTCAAATGAGGCTGGAATGGGAACAGAGGTTATGGCTATTGGAGCATCTAAAAATAATCAGCCAATCAAATCTGGTCTAGTTGCAATGATTGGACCGTTAATTGATACAATTATAGTTTGCACAATTACTGGATTAGTTATTCTGCTTTCAAGTGAATGGATAGAGGGTACATACTCTGGAGTTTCTTTGACTCAAAAATCTTTTTCAAATTATCTTGGTTTAGCTGGAGACTATATTCTTATTTTTTCTGTAGCAACATTTACTTTATCTACAATGTTTGGATATTCTTATTATGGCTGCAAATGTGCATCATATTTATTTGGTGCTAATTCAAAGTTTTATTATAGAATATTTTATGTGTTAACATTAGTCCTAGGCTCTGTTTTATCATTAGATCTAGCAGTCAATATTGTTGATGCGATGTTTGCCTTAATGGCTTTTCCTACGATGATTTCAGCATTATATTTAGCACCTAATATAAAGAAAGAAGCAAATAGATACTTTGCTTCAATAAAGGAGAATTAATGAAAAATATATTTATTTTTGATATGGATGGAACTTTAACTCCCTCAAGAAGAGAAATGACAAAAGATTTTGAAGTGTTTTATAGTAATTGGGCTGAAAATCATACTTTTTTCTTAGTAAGTGGAAGTAATCTTGAGAAAATTAAAGAGCAGGTACCTGAATACATCTTAAACTTATCAGAAGGAGTCTTTACTTGCGGAGGAAATCAACTTTGGCTAAATGGAGAGCTTTCCTATAATCATGAATTTAAACCAGAAAACGATTTACTGCACTTCCTTGAAGAAAAACTAAAAGAAAGCCCTTATGCTGTAAGAGCAGGTAATCATATTGAAGATAGAGGTTCCATGTTGAATTTCAGCGTTGTAGGTAGAGATTGTTCATTAGAACAAAGATTACATTATTTTGAATATGATTGTGAATCAAACGAAAGAAATAATATTGCTGAAGAGATTATGATAAAATGGGATAATCTAGATGCAGTAATCGGTGGTCAAATATCCATTGATATTACTCCAAAAGGTATGAACAAATCACAAGTGTTAGGTGAGGTGAAAAAGTTTTTCCCAAATGAAAAATATATTTTTATTGGTGATAGAACTATGGAAGGTGGTAACGATTATCCATTAGCAAAGATTATGCATAATCAAGAAAATTGTCTTGTTTTTCAAGCTGGAGCCCCTTCAGCTGAAGATGGATATAAAGATACTCAAAGGATTTTAGAAGAATTAGATAATAATGGATAAACTAAACGATTTAAAAAATGATTTTCTAAATGAATTTTCTAAGATTCAAGATTTAGAAGGTCCATCGTATCTTTATGATCCCATAAAATATTTTGTAAAATCTCCAGGTAAACGTTTAAGACCAATTATTGTATTATTTCTTGGAGAACTTTTTAAAAATTCTAAAAAAGATTCTATAAATGGAGCATTAGGTGTCGAGCTACTTCATAATTTCACTCTTGTTCATGATGATATTATGGATGAGGATGATTTAAGGCATAATGTAGTAACTATTCACAAAAAATGGGATAATGCTCATGCTGTTCTTTCTGGAGATGGTTTAGGAGCGCTTGGACCACTGTTTATTGGCAAAATTAAAAAAAACACTTTAGCAATTTTAATAAGATATAATGAGGTCATTTTAGAAATATGTGAAGGTCAAGCTTATGACATGGAGTTTGAAAACAAGGAATTTGTAAGTGTATCTGATTATTTATTAATGAGTTCAAAAAAAACCGGCTCTTTGTTTGAATTATGTTTTGAAATTGCTTCTCTTATCAGCGATAAATATGAAAAAAATGTTAATGAATTAAAAAAACTTGGAAGAAACTTGGGAGTGATTTTTCAAATTCAGGATGATATTCTTGAGCTTGAAACAGACAGAAACAATATGGGTAAGAGTACTCTTTCAGACATAGAAAGAAATAAGAAAACAATTTTAACATGCTTTGCTATGGAAAAAAACTTAAGCGAATGGA
>JAYPYG010000023.1:0-12871 GCA_038280095.1 Fidelibacterota bacterium
CCTCAGCGTAATCAAGACCCTTTCCTTTTTTTGTAATTGCATGTAACACAACAGGGCTGTCATAATCTTTTATATTTTCTAAAATTTCTACCATTTCTTCAATATTATGACCATCAACTGGTCCAAAATATCTAAAACCTAGATCTTCAAAAACCGTTGTAGGTAGAAAGAATTTTTTAGCACTGGATTCAGCTTTTCTTAAAATAGATTCTATAATTTTTAAACTCTTTGGAAGTTTCTTTATAGTTTTATAAATCCATCTTCTCAATCTATTGTATTGCTTATTAGTCGCTATTTTAACAAGATAGTTTCTAAATGCTCCTACATTAGGACTAATAGACATATCATTATCATTAACAATAACAAGCATTTGCTTTCTTATATTTCCAGCATTATTAAGTGCTTCAAATGCAAGGCCTCCAGATAAGGCTCCATCGCCAATAATACTCACGACTTTAAAATCATCATTCTCTAAATTTCTACTAACAGCCATTCCTAAGCCAGCTGAAATTGCTGTTGATGCATGACCAGCACCAAAGACATCATATTCACTTTCAGATCGCTTTAAAAAACCGCTTAACCCTTTATATCTTCTAATAGTTGGGAATTGACTATATCTACCAGTTAGTACTTTATGAGCATATGCCTGATGACCGGTATCCCATACGATTTTGTCTCTTGGAGCATCGAAAACATAATGAACAGCAGTTGTTATTTCAACTGCGCCAAGCGTTGGAGCTAAATGTCCTCCAATTTCATTAATTGTATCAGTAATGTAAGTTCGAAGTTCTTTACATACTTCTCCTAATCCCTCTTTTGGAATACTTTTTAAATCTTTTGGAGAATTAATCTTATCAAGATATTTCATATTTTTCCTTTGAAACAAATTTCATGTATTAAAGTTTCATTCAACAATTCAGGATGACAAGAAATTCCTATGTGTATTCCTTGCCTAACTGCAACTACTTCTTCTTGATAGGTTGCTAAAACTTCAACGCCATTATTTATTTTATCTATTTTTGGAGCCCTAATAAATAATACATCAATATCAGAACTCATTAAGCCATTTTTAACATTAATTTTGGCTTCAAAAGAGTGTACTTGTCGTCCATAAGCATTTCTGCATGTTATTACATCTAAAAAGGCGAAGTTGTGTACTCTTGAATCGTTTGATTCTTTAGACATTAAAATAAGTCCAGCACATGAACCTAATATTGGCTTATTCTTTGAAAGCTTATTAATACCATCAACCAAACTCTCATTCTTTCTTAAAAGATTAGTTATTGTTGTAGATTCTCCTCCTGGAATAATAAGACCGTCAACAGAACTTAGATCATCACTTGTTTTAACTAACTTATGTTTTAAGTTAATTTTTTTAAGAATTTTAATATGAGAATCAAAATTTCCTTGAAGTGCAAGGACACCAATCACAATTAGTCACCTCTATTTGAAAATTTTTCATCTTCAGGAATGTCAGACATTAAAATTCCCTTCATGGCATCTTTTAAATCGTATGAAGCAGTTAAAACATCTTTTGCACTCTTAAAATGTGTAACAGCTTTAACAATTGCATGAGCTCTTTCAGATGGATCTTGGCTTTTAAAAATACCAGAACCAACAAAAACTGTTTCAGCACCGAGTTGCATCATTAAAGAAGCATCTGCAGGAGTAGCAATTCCTCCAGCAGCAAAATTAGGAACTGTTAGTTTTTGATTTTTAGCCACCTCTTCTACTAAGTCTAAAGGAACTCTAAATTCTTCTGCCTTTTTTGATAAATCAGCATCTTGTAGTTCAATAATTTGTGAAGTAATCATTTTCATATGTCTTACAGCTTCAACAATATTTCCACTACCAGCTTCTCCTTTAGTTCTAATCAATGCAGCTCCTTCATTTATTCTTCTCAAGGCTTCACCTAAGTCTCTTGCTCCGCATACAAATGGAACCTTAAAAGGATGTTTATCAACATGGGCATGCTCGTCAGCCGTTGTAAGAACTTCACTTTCGTCAATGAAGTCAACTTCTAAGGCTTCTAAAATTTGTGCTTCTGCAAAATGACCAATTCTACATTTTGCCATCACTGGTATTGAAACATTATCCTGTATTTCTTTTATCATGTGAGGGTTGCTCATTCTTGCAACACCACCATCTTTTCTAATATCAGATGGAATTCTCTCTAAAGCCATAACAGAAACTGCTCCTGCATCTTCTGCAATTTTAGCTTGTTCTAAATTAGTAACGTCCATAATTACCCCACCTTTTAGCATTTCTGCTAAACCGACTTTAACTTTGAAAGACTCTTTACTCATGAATTATTTCCTTTTCTTGTGTATTTGTTATTTCTTTGACTTTTTTAATTACTGATTCGATTATCCAGTCTGGAGTTGAAGCTCCGGCGGATATTCCTACAGAATTTACATCATCTTTAAACCAAGATGAATCAATTTCTGCAGCACAAGTCACCTGAAATGTATTTTCATTCCTTTCTGAGCTCAATTCAGCTAGACGTTTGGAATTAGCGCTTGTAAATGATCCAATAATAATCATTAAGTCAGTTACTTCAGACAACTCTTTAATTTGTTCTTGATTTCTTTTAGTTGGAAAGCAAATCGTATTAACAAATCTTAAATCAAATACTTTTGTCATTAAAATGTTTATAATATCTTGCACGTTTTCAATTGTTTGGGTTGATTGAGTTACAACTCCAGCTTTCTTTGTTTTTCTCAGAGCTTCAGCTTCTTCTACTGAAGCAACAATCACTGGATCTGGTATTTGACTAGCAATTCCAATCACTTCATCGTGGCCGTGGTCTCCTATAATAATAATTTTTCTACCTTCTTTATGTAATGCTTTTACTTCATGATGTATTTCATGAACTAAAGGGCATGTAGCATCGATAATATTCATTTTTTTATCTTCAGCTTTTTTCCAAACCTCTTTTGCAGTACCGTGAGCTCTAAAAAGAACAGGTTTGTCTTTTGGAATCTGATCAAGTTTCTCAACAACTTTTACACCTTCTTTTTCTAAATCACTTACGACACTTTCATTATGAACAATATCTCCCAACATATAGACTTCTCCATATTTTTTGCTCATTTCGTAAGCGCTATTTACAGCATCTCTTACTCCAAAACAATATCCTGCGTCTTTAGCTAAGATTATCTTCATTGAATTTGCTTATATATGTTGACATTAAATTTAAAACAGTTGATTTGACATCTGAAAATTCACCTTCTACTAGTGCTGCAGCTGCAAAAGGATGTCCACCTCCACCCATTTTTTTAGCAATCTCACTGACTTTATACTTTCCCTTTGATCTAAAGCTTAATCTAACTTTTCCACCAAGGTCATAAAGCATTAAGGAAACTTCAACTCCCTTAATTCCTCGAAAAAAATCTGTAAACCCGTCAAAATCTTGATTTGAGCCATTGACCTCTTTAATCATGTCATGATTTAAAGAAAACCAGACTAGTTCACCATCACAATCATAATTTAATTTTTGAATCACGTTTCCTAAAAGCTTCATTCTGCTAATCGAAGAGTTTTCATAAATGTTTTGATAAACTTTAGAGATATCTAATCCCATTTGAATGGCATCTACGGCAACTTGATGACAAAGATCAGTTGTGTTACTATGTCTAAATGAACCAGTATCTGTTAGAACAGCAACATAAATACCTAACATCATTTCTTCTGAAATTTTTTGATCAATCTCTTTAAAAAATGAATATAAAATTTCACCTACTGATGATGCTTTGACATCAATATATTCATTCTTAAATAAATCATTATCAGATTTTGCATGATGATCAATGCTTAATGTTTCAATATCATTTTCCTCTACTAAAAATGCCACATCTCCCAATCTATAAAAATCTCCTATATCTAATATCAATCCTAAATCTGCTTTTTTAATAAATGATGCTGAATCTCCATCGAGCTCTTGAAAAATATTATCCTCATTCAAAAAATTATATACTTCTGGTATTGGAGAGTGATTAACGATAATGCAATCTTTGCCAATTGAATCTAAGTATTTGTACATAGCGTAAGCAGAACCTAGGCTATCTCCATCTGGATTAATATGAGATGAAATAAAGATTTTATCGTGCTTGTCGATAATGGATTTTATTTGATGAAAATCCATATTTTACCTCTGCCAAGTATTTTCAGGAATATTGTTTTGCTTATTATGATATCTTGAAAGAACAAAGAAATAATCTGATAAACGATTCAAATACATTATTACAGGATTATTATCCAAAGAATTATTGTATAATGTTACAGCCGATCTTTCAGCTCTTCTAGTAATTGCTCTAGCAACATGTAAATTTGATGAAAAATGATCTCCGCTTGGTAAAATAAATTCTTTTAAAGGTTCTAAGTCCTGATTCAGATAATTTATTTGTTCATCTAAATCTGAAATCATGTTTTCGTTTATAATAGAATTATCCTCAAGTTCCATTGAAATATGTCCGCCTATATCGAATAAATTATTCTGAATTTTTTTTAAGAACTCTGTTATATCTGAGTTTTGGCTAAAGGACAAGCAGACTCCAATAACACTACTTAATTCATCTACCTCTCCAAGGCAATGAATAATATTATCAGACTTAAGGACTGATTCTCCTTTGGCTAGGTTTGTTTTACCGCCATCTCCATTTCTTGTAGTAACTTTTGTAATTCTCATTACATCATACCTGACAGCCATAGATGGGTTAGAATACTGAATACATATCCAATGAAAATTACTCCAGTCCATCTAAGATGACTTGAAAATGTATAAATTCCCTTTGCTTGACCCATCAAAGCAACACCAGGTGCAGAACCAATTGAAAGCAAACTTCCACCAACTCCTGCGGTAAGAGTAATTAAAAGCCACTGATTTAAGTCCATGGTAGTAGTATCATGCATTTGAATCACAGAGAACATAACAGGTATGTTATCAATTAAAGCAGAGATAATTCCCATCAAAGAATTTGCAACAGTAAAACCAAGACCATCGTAAAGTGTAGTATTAATCAGTGCTAAATAACCAATTTTTGAAAGTCCAGCTACACAAAGTATTACTCCATAGAAAAATAATAAAGTATCCCACTCAGCTTGAGCAATTTGCTTAAATACACCGAATGGTTGATCTGAGCCATCACGAGAAATTTTGCTCTCCGCAGAAAAAGTTCTTTTTAAATAATAACCAAAAAGTTGTAAAAGACTTAATCCAAACATCATACCAAACACAGGAGGAAGTTTAAGGAATTGTTTAAAGGAAATTGCCATCATAATTGTAACAAGGAATAAACAGCTTATAACCACAGCACCTCGCTTTAACAATACAGGAGGATTTTCAACTTCATCTGCAGAACCATCAATGAAAAAACTCATAATAAATGCTGGAATGATAAAATTTACCAATGAAGGTAAAAAGAGTTTAAAAAATTGCACAAATTCTACATAACCAGCCTGCCAAACCATTAGTGTTGTTATATCCCCAAAAGGACTAAAAGCACCTCCAGCATTAGCAGCTACAACAATATTGACACAGCTTATACTTGTAAAGTTTTTATTACCTTTACCAACAGCTAACACTACAGCACACATAGTAAGTGCAGTTGTTAAGTTGTCCGCTATAGGAGATAAGAAAAATGAAATAAACCCAGTAATCCAAAATAATTTTTTATAACTAAAATTTTGATTTAAGAGAATAGAACGCAATTTTTCAAAAACATTTCTTTCTGTCATTGAGTTTATGTAAGTCATTGCTACTAAAAGGAATAGCATTAACTGATTAAACTCATCAAAAGCATGCATTAATTCTTTTTTAACAGCATAAGAATCTCCTGTTTGAACTCCAACCCAAGCAATCATTGCCCAAATAATTCCTGCAACGAATAGTACAGGCTTAGATTTCCTCAAGTGCGTAACCTCCTCTGTCATTACAAATGCGTATGCAATGATAAACAAGACTATCGATATAATTCCAACTGGATGATTTAATAAATCCATAGGCGGTAATTTAAATAAAAAGGAATGAAAAAATTATTAAAATCGTATTTATTGCTTTATATTGAAAAATGGAAAATTTATTACCAGTTTTACTAATTATTGGTATATCAATGCTAGCTATGAACTTAGGGCTTATTTTTAAAAATAAACCACTAAGAAAGGCTTGCGGCGATTCACCAGACGGATGTGAAATTTGTGGTGGCGATCAAGATAAATGTGATAGCAATGCTTAATTCTTTGGAAATCCGCTTGAAAAAACCTTTGTAAAAGATTTATCCTCATTAAGAATTATTGACAAAGATTCAATTCCATTTAAATTTTCTACAATTTCAAAATTATCGATGGTATAAAACATTGTTGATAGGGCATCTGCGTCTAAACATGATTGATCTGAAATGATCGAAACTGAACCCAAGTTTGAAGAAATTGGATACCCAGTTTTAGGATTTATTTCATGATGGTAAAATTTGTCATCAATTATATAAAAGTTTCGGTAATTACCTGAAGTTGCAATTGAAAGATTGTTTAGTGAAATAACCAGTTCAATATCATTTTCAAAATTTGTAATTGATGGAGTGTTAATTCCTATTTTCCAGTCTTTACTTTTTGATCTGGTTCTTATTTCACCTCCTATTTCTATAAAAAGATCTTCATATTCATTTAAAGCATTAAAAATTTTATCAACTGCATAACCCTTTGCAATTGAACTTAAATCAATTTGAACTCTTGAATCTTTCTTGCGTATTTGTTGATCTTCAACTTCAATTAAATCTTGGCCAATGAAAGCTTTAACGCTGTCAATCATTGTTTCTGAAGGTGGAGATTCAAAAATATCAGGACCAAATCCCCATAAGTTTACTAAGGGCATAATTGTTATATCATATTGACCATTAGATAGATCATAATATTTAAATGAACGTTTTAAAACCTTACTAAAATCTTCAGATATTAAAAACCAATCAGTTGATTCAGATTTATTAAAAGTCGAAATTTCACTTGAAGGTATGTATGTAGACATTTGTTGATTAATATTTCTTAATATATCTTCAACAAGTACATAATTTTTTTCTATTTCAACTGGGTTGTTTGTTTTTGGAAAAAACTTTATAGTATATGTTGTTCCCATGGTATTGCCTTTAATGGTAACAAGATTTTTTTCAGGCGAACTACAGCTAAATAATAAAAGAAGTATTAATAAAGCTAGTCTATTAGCCAAAGTCATCATAAGCGATCATATCTTCTTCAACGCCTAAGTCCCAGAGCATTTTTTGAACTGCGCTAATCATCATAGGAGGTCCACATAAATAGTATTCACATTCAGTAGGATCTTCATGATCTCTTAATAACATATCATGTGCAACCTGATGAATGAATCCAGTTGGACCTTCCCAGTTGTCTTCTGGAAGCGGATCTGATAAAGCTACATGATAACTAAAATTATCAAACTCTTCTGCTAGAGCCTTGAATTCGTCATCATAGAACATTTCTTTTTCTGATCTAGCGCCATACCAAAAAGAAATTTTTCGTTTAGATTTTTCGGTCTTGAGCAAATGGAAAATATGAGATCTTAATGGAGCCATTCCAGCACCACCTCCGATGTAAACCATTTCACGGTCGGTATCTTTAATAAAAAATTCACCATAAGGGCCAGAAACAGTCACTTTATCTCCTTCTTTCAAATCAAAAACATATGAAGAAGCTATTCCTGGAGGAGCAGATGGATTATCTGGTGGTGGACTAGCAATTCTAATATTTAGCATAATAATGTTACCTTCAGCTGGATGATTCGCCATTGAATATGCTCTAAAAACTGGCTCTTTATTCTCTGCAACATATTGCCAGATATCAAACTTATCCCAATCGCTAGTGTACAAGTCTTGAATTTCAAAATTCTTATATTCTAATCCTTTATAAGAAGGAACGTCAATTTGTATATACCCTCCGGATTCGAAATGAATTGGATCATCTTCTGGAAGTTCTAAAATTAATTCTTTAATAAAAGTAGCTACATTATCATTTGATTTAACAACAGCATCCCACTTTCTAATACTGAATATTTCATCTGGAACTTGAATTTTCATATCATTTCTAATCTTAACCTGACAACCCAATCTCCAATTATCTTTTTGATCAGAGCGAGATATGTAGGCTTCCTCTGTTGGTAAAATATCACCACCACCTTCGATGACCTGACATTTACATTGTGCACATGTTCCTTGGCCTCCACAAGCTGAAGGTAAGTATACATTTTGAGAAGCAAGTGCAGATAAAACTGTTCCACCAGTTTCTACATTAATTGACTTATCTGCATCATCATTTATCAATAAAGTTACTTCTCCTTGCGGTAATAAAATATTACCCAACACATTTAAAATGATTACAAGAAAAAGTATCACAGATGAAAAAACAATAACGCCTAATAAAATATCACTCATTATAAATCAATCCCCGAAAATGCCATAAAGGCCATTGATAGTAAACCGGTTAATAACATTGCCATTCCAACCCCTCTTAATCTTGGAGGAATGTTAGAATATCTTATTCTATATCTTATTGAAGCTAAAGCCACAATTGCTAAAAAGAATCCAACTCCCGAACCAAATCCATATACTACCGTTTCTGAAATTGTGTATTCTCTTTCAACCATAAATAAAGACCCACCAAGTATTGAACAATTCACAGCAATTAATGGCAAGAAAATACCTAAACTATTATATAAAGATTGGGAAAATCTCTCCATAAACATTTCTACTAATTGAACCATAGCAGCAATAACAGATATAAATACAATAAGTTTCAAAAATCCTAGATCTGTATCAATAAAATCATCACTAATCCAAACAAGAGCACCTTTGGCCAGAAGATATTCCCAAAGTACCCAATTAATTGGTGCCGTTATTGTTAATACTACTACAACAGCTAAACCAATTCCAACCGATGCATCGATTTTCTTTGATATTGCAAGGAATGAACATAATCCTAAAAAATATGCTAAAACAATATTTTCAATAAAAACTGCTTTGGTAAATATGCTAAGATAGTGTTCTAAGCTATACATTTATGCATCCTCCTCAACGCCAGCAAACTCTCTTTGTACCCAAATCACTAAACCTAGGATAATAAAAGCTCCAGGAGAAAGAACTAATAAACCAATATTTTCGTATCCAGCAGCATACCAAGATTCAGGAATGCTCCATAAAACATATCCTGCTCCACCATCAGGAAGAGTGATAGTTCCAGCTCCAAATAACTCTCTAAAAAATGAAACAACAATGATTATTAATCCATATCCTAGTCCATTACCTAAACCATCTAAAAATGCTTTTGACGGTCCATTTTTTAAGGCGAAAGCTTCTGCTCTACCCATTATAATACAATTTGTAATGATTAATCCAACAAAAACAGAGAGCTGCTTGCTCATATCATATAAATAAGCCTTAAGTAGTTCATCAACGACCGATACAAGAGATGCAATTACAGATAACATAATAACAATTCTTACTCTTTGGGGAATATAGTTTCTGATAACAGACAATATTACATTTGATGAACAAAGAACAAAAATAACAGCTAAGGTCATGATTATTGCTTGATCTAACCTAATTGTAACTGCCAAAGCAGAACAAATTCCCAATACCTGGAGTGAAATTGGATTATTAACGTTAATTGGATCGCTAACTATCTTCTTTGATTCTGAATTAAATAGTTCCATAATCTCTTATTTTGTCTAATGTTTTCTCATATCTTAATAAATCTTCTAGAAGAAAATCAGTTACACCATCTGCAGTCACAGTTGCGCCAGAAATTCCATCAACCTGATGGATTGCTGACTTATTAGATTCGGAATAATCTACTCCTCCTTTAATAACTGTAATACTTATGATTTTTCCATTTTCATCACGAATTTTCTTAGGAACAAACTCTATTTCACCATCTGGTTTTACTTGAGGATGATTAATGAAATTGTCAGTAAACCATTTCTTTTCTACTTCTCCACCAAGACCAGGTGTTTCACCATGCTTATAAAATTGAATACCTAAAACTGAATCAGTGTCGGGGTTTAATGCGATATATCCAAAAATTGTGGACCACAATCCTTTTCCAGCTATTGGAAGAGCAACTCCTTGGACTTTATCATTATCCATTCTTATATAAATTGGAAGAGTTTCTATATTCTTTTCAATATCAACTTCTTCAATATTGCACTCTACAATCTCTCCCTCAATATTTACACATTTTGCATCAATAGAATTTTTAAATGTTTGCTCAATACTCTCGTTGGTCAATAATAGACTTTCATCAAAATTTAATGATCTAAGAATAGTTTTTTGTACATCTGCTTTTAAGTTTTGTTCTTGTAAAGCTTTAACACTGTCCTTTGTGAAGGATAACATCGTACCCAAAATAAGTGTTACAATAAAAACAAAGCCTAATGTATAGTTATTACTGTGCATTTCTTGCTAACCTCATTTTAATATTTGACTGAACAACATAATAATCTATGAGCGGAGCAAACATATTCATAATCAAAATTGCAAGCATTACACCTTCTGGGTATGCTGGATTTATTGAACGAATTATTACTGTTAATACTCCAATTAAAAAACCATAAATCCATCTTCCTGTATTTGTGTGCGAAGATGTAACTGGCTCAGTAGCCATAAAAACAGTTCCAAATAAAAAACTTCCAATTAATAAATGTTGCAATGGTGTAATAGTTAACATTGCATTTGTAGAAAAACCTGATAAAAGATTAAAGATAAATGCCGTAAATACTAAACCAAGAACCGAACTGACAATAATTCTCCAAGAAGCGATACCGCAATAAATTAAGAAAAATGCACCAACTAAAATTAAAAGCTTATTAGTTTCACCAATAGATCCTGGAATTAAACCCCAAAACATATTTAAAGTCGAGTAATCAAATTGTGTATTGGCAGCAAAAAGATTTGAAGCAGTATCATATTCTGCTGGATTTGCAGGAATTGCTAGTGCGGTAGCTCCGCTGTATCCATCAGGACCAACAACCCATACTTTATCTCCTGAAATTTTGGTTGGGAAAGCAAAATACATAAAAGCTCTTGCTGTCAAAGCAGGGTTAAATATATTTGTACCGACACCCCCAAATATTTCTTTTCCAATTATAATTCCAAAACTAGTTCCAATAAAAACTTGCCATAAAGGAACATCTGGTGGCATAGTTAGAGGTATTAGTGCACAGCTTACTAAAAATCCTTCATTAACTTCATGCTTTCTTATAATAGCAAAAGTAAGCTCACAAATAGCTCCAGCAACAAAAGTTGCAATTAAGATTGGTAAAACATATCCAAAACCAAAAATAGTATTTGCTAGTAACCCACGATCAATATCCATGGCTAATGCATTCAGATATCCAATATTATATGCTCCAAACAAGTAACAAGGAATTAGTGCTATCACTACAAAAAACATAGTTCTTTTAATATCCATATTATCTCTAATATGAGGACCTTTGCTAGTTTGCTTATTAGTTGAAAAGAAAATAGTATCTGCAGCTTCCCAAACAGGATATGCCCATGAAAAAGGTCTCCCTTTTTCTACAAATTTTCCAGTCTCTTCAAATATTTTTCTTAAAAAATTCATAATTACTTATCAAAATAAATTGTATTTAAACCTTTTCTAATTATTGCACCTACATCAGATTTACTTGGGCATACAAAAGAACATAATGCAACATCTTCTTCATCGCACTCATAAATACCTAGTTGCTCCATTTCATCAATATCATTCGCTTCAATACTTCTGGCTAAAGCATTAATATAGATATCCATTGGAAAAACTTTCTCCCATGCATCAACAGGAACAAATGCTCTATTACTTCCATTTTGTAATGTGGTAAAATCAAAACTTTTTTTATTTGATCCTAGGTAAGCATTGAAAACACTATATTTAGATTTTCCACCTGGATGTAACCAACCAATAAAAGGTCTTTCGAATGATTCTTCAATAACTGAAAAAGATGAATGATAAAAGCCTAAAAAACCATCAACATCAATTTGTTTTCCTGTTAATACATTTCCAGATATGATTCTAACATTTTCCATCAACAAGGAATCTTTGTGTAAATCAAATCTAGCACCAATTCGAGATTTGATATATGAAGGCTTTACAGCAGGTCCTCCAATACAAATATTCAAAGAAAAATCAATAACACCTTTTGAAAAAAGCTTACCCAAAACTGGTAAATGACTTCCTTGCACAGTCCAAACAACTTCATTCTGGTTCAAAGGATTTACTTTATTTAAAATAACACCAACATTACCAGATGGGTGTGGTCCCTCAACTTGAATCAAGTTGATAAAATCAAAATCAGATAAAAATGAAAAGTTATCGCCCCTAACAGCAACATACAGGTGTCCATCAGTAAGTTTTTTAAGATTAGACAGTGCAGAAATGATATATTCTTTCTTTTCAGCTAATGAAAAGGATAAATCATTAGCTAATGGCGAAGAATCAGCAAGACTAACTACAATACATTTAGGATTATCGTTAGGATTAACAACTTTGTTAAAAGGCCTTTGTGTAAAAAAGGGCCAAAAATTATGTTTTTGAATAAAGTCTTTTACATCATCTCTCGATGAGAGATTAATTTGTTTCTGTGATTCAATATTTTTTTCTTTTTCTTCATCAACTTCAATAATGATGTCAAGTACTGCTCTTCTTTCTCCATAAACAATTTTAGAAATAGTTCCGGAAGCAATTGATGGCCATTTGACCTCAGGATTTATCTTATCAAAAAATAAAGCATCACCTACAGAAACTTGATCACCTTCTTTAACTAAAAGTTTTGGCTTTATGTAATTAAAATCTTGAGGAGATATTGAAACAAACT
>JAYPYG010000024.1:0-3920 GCA_038280095.1 Fidelibacterota bacterium
TCCCTCCTGGAGTTAAAACTGCTCCAACAACAATATCTACCATAGGTAAAATTCCCTCAATAACTTGCTTGGAGGATTCGCCAACATTTACTGCTGGATATCTACTTTTAATATCTTTCAATAGTTCGTTATTTACATCTAACAATGTTGTACTAGCACCTAACCCTAAACTCATCTGCATAGCATTTAATCCAACAATACCACCACCAATGATTAATACGTTTGCAGGATCAGCTAAGCTTGTACCAGCAATCAACTTCCCTTTTCCACCTTTACTCTTCTTTAAAAGCTCAATACTATCTAATAAAGATAGTCTACCAGCGATTTCGCTCATCGGTTTTAACATGGGAGTTTGGTTGTTTATAACCACAGTTTCATATGCTAATCCAGTCACATTGCATTCCATAAGCTTCTGTGTTAATTCTTTTGATGAACTTAGGTGTAAATAAGTAAAAATTACCTTATTTGAAAGCATTTCAACTTCTTCTAATGATGGCTCTTTAACCTTAACAATTAACTCTGATCTATCAAAAACTTCTGACGCAGAATCAACGATTGTACATCCTAAAGATGAGTAATCTTCATCATTATAACCACTATCTTGACCTGCACCAGATTGAACATATAGCTCATGAGAGCTTTGAAGGAGCATTTTTGCTGATTCTGGATTGATAGAAATGCGATATTCTTGAGAAATAATTTCTTTTGGAATACCAATTTTCATATCATTTATTATTCAGGTTTTTCAGTTAAAAGTTTAATACTGAAATTTAAACGACCTTGTTTATCAATTTCAAATAGCTTTATCTTAACTTCATCTCCCTCAGAAAGCACATCTTCAACTTTATTAACACGTTCCCATGCTAGTTGCGAAATGTGTACTAACCCTTCTCTTCCTGGAGCAAATTCAACAAAAGCACCAAAGTCTAAAATTTTAGTCACTTTACCATCGAAAACAGTTCCAACTTCTGGATCTTGAACTACAGCTTTAATTTGAGATATTGCGTTATCTAATTTTGCTTTGTTTTCTGCTGATACACTGACCGTACCATCATCTTCAATATTAATAACACATTCTGCATTCTCCTGAAGAGCCTTAATATTTTTACCTCCAGGACCAATTAATGCACCAATCTTATCTTTGTCTATCTTAAAAGATTCAATTTGAGGCGCATATGGGGATAATGCGTTCGGTTTATCTATTGCTTTATTCATTTCACCTAGAATATGCAATCTACCTTTATTTGCTTGTTCAAGTGCATTTGATAAAACATCCATAGAAAGACCAGGAACTTTTAAATCAAGCTGAATTGCACTAATTCCATCTTTTGTACCAGCTACCTTGAAATCCATATCTCCAAGGAAGTCTTCAGTACCTAGGATGTCACTTAAAACTGCGTAATTATCATCATCTTCCATGATTAAACCCATAGCAATACCTGCCACATGCTCTTTTATAGGAACACCAGCATTCATCATTGCTAATGAGCCGCCACAAACAGATGCCATTGATGAAGAACCGTTTGATTCGGTAATTTCAGATACAATACGAACTGTATATGGAAATTCTTCCGAAGATGGCAATATAGGTTTTAATGATCTTTCAGCTAAATGACCATGACCAATTTCACGTCTATTAGTAAAACCAATTCTACCTGTTTCTCCTACACAATATGGAGGAAAGTTATAATGCAATAAGAATGATTTTTTATAATCACTAGCCATTGAATCAATAATTTGCTCATCTCTACTAGAACCTAAAGTTAAAGCAGCAATAGACTGAGTTTCTCCACGAGTAAACAATGCAGATCCATGAACTCTTGGAAGGATAGATTCTACAACACTGATATCTCTAATATCTTCCAATCCTCTTCCATCAACTCTAACTTTTTTATCTAAAACAGTTTTTCTAACTGTGTTTTTGAACATATTTTTAATATGATTCTTGACTTCAGGATACATTTCTTCATCTTCAAGATATGGTTCTAATGCTTCTTTTTCAATTGCATTAAATTCATCGTCTCTTGCTTGTTTGGTATCTAAATCGAATATCTTTTCCATTTTTGATAAATAAGCATCATCTAAAGATTTTTCAATATCTTCTGTTATAACTTTTGTATCAACAATTTCATAAGAATTATCAAAATGTTCTGAAAACTCCATTTGAAGATCAACAATGTCGTTAATTCCATCCATTGCTACATCTAATGCTTCTAAAATTGTTTTTTCAGGAACAAAATTAGATCCACCTTCAATCATACAAATTTTATCTTTTTTTCCAGTAACCATTAAGTCTAAATCTGATGATTCCATTTGTTCATGTGTTGGATTTAAAACATATTCTCCTTCAATTAATCCAACTTTTACAGAAGCAATAGGACCATCAAATGGTACAGGTGACAATAATAAGGCTGCTGAAGCGCCAATAGCAGCGACAACATCTGGTGTATTTACACCGTCATATGACATTGTAGTTAACATAATTTGCAATTCATGCCTGTAATTCTTAGGTATTAAGGGTCTAATAGGTCTATCTGTAAGACGTGAAGTTAGTACCTCAGCATCTGTAGGCTTAGCCTCTCTTTTAAAGAACCCTCCAGGTATTTTTCCACCTGCATAATGTTTTTCTCTGTATTCAACCTGCATTGGTAAAAAGTCAATGCCTTCTCTTGGTTCAGATGAACAACATACTGTTGCTAAGATTGCTGTTTCTCCATAACTAATAAATACGGAACCACCAGCTTGTCTAGCGATTTGTCCAGATTCTATTTTAAGCGGTCTTCCCGCTATATTCTTTTCTACTTTTATCATTTTCTTCTTTATCTTCCTCTTATCGATAGTTTTTTAATTAATTCATCGTAACTATCTAGTTTAGTTTTTCTTAAATATTTCAATAGCTTCTTTCGCTGTGACACTAACTTAACTAAACCATGTTTTGAATGAACATCTTTTTTGTGCATCTTTACATGCTCTGTCAATGATCTAATTCGATCTGTTAGAAGTGCAATTTGCGCTTCACTACTACCGACATTCTTTGCATCAAGACCTGCGTCCTGAAGAAGTGTACTTGTTTCTTTACTATATTTCATATTTCTCCTTAAAAGTATCTATTAATTCAATACATACTTCTTTATCTTTTCCAATTTGTTCGATTAGCAATTCTTTACTTTCAAACTTTTTTTCATCTCGAATTTTATCTAAAAACTCGATATAAAAATTCTTATCGTATAGATTGCCGAATTTATCAGATAAAATGTGAACTTCCATAACAAATTTTTTTTCATTAAAAGTTGGTCTAACACCCGCATTCATCATCCCAAAATAGCATTCTTCGTCTAAGAAAACCCTAGTTAGATATACTCCAGTACTCGGAAGTAACTGATTTTCAAAAGTTGGAATAAAGTTTGCAGTTGGATAATTCATTGTTTTTCCGCGATTTGAACCAGAAACAACAGTTGCATTAAATCCATAAAATCTTCCTAAATAATCATATACCTTGCTTGAGTTTCCATCTAAAATCAATGATCTAATTAAGCTACTAGATATGGTACTACCCATATGTTCTCTCATTACAGGCGTATGAAGTTCTATATTATTGTTACTGCAAAAAGCTTTTAAAAATTCAAAATCTCCTTCTTTTTTATGTCCAAAATAGTGATTTGTACCTACAGAAATTAAAGTTGGATTAAATAAATCTTTTAACACAGTATCTGCAAACATTTGAGCTGACATTAATGAAAACTCCTTGTCAAATGGTATTATTAATACAATATCTAAACCTATTTCTTTCAAAGTTTCCAGTTTTTTATCTAAACTTTGGAGATTTATTGAATCTGGTTTATCAGAAAGCACATAAGAAGGATTAGGATCAAACGTAATTAAGCAAGACGGTATATTTCTTTTTTTACCCTCTTCAACAA
>JAYPYG010000024.1:4020-7467 GCA_038280095.1 Fidelibacterota bacterium
GGATCAAACGTAATTAAGCAAGACGGTATATTTCTTTTTTTACCCTCTTCAACAATATAAGATAGCACATCATGATGACCTTTATGAATACCGTCATAATTACCAATAGTAATAACTGAATTTGATAACTTTTTGAAGTCTTTTAATGATGTTATGATTTCCATTTGTCCTCAAATTTTTCTATTGTAACCGATTCATCCAATCTATATTCACCAACACTTAATCGTGTTAAGCTTATCAAATGACCTACAGTGCCTAAATATTCTGCTATATCCTCTGCTAACACCCTTATATAAGTTCCAGATGAACAATCAACAGTGATTTTTAAGGTATTTTCATCTAATGAATCAATTTTTAAGCTATTGATAGTTATCAACTTTGGATTTGTTTTGATTTCAATATTTTTTCTTGCAAGCTTATACAGTCGAACTCCATTAATTTTCCTTGCTGAGTACATAGGAGTTCTTTGTAATAATTCTCCAACAAATTTTTTCTCACAATCAATTAAACTCTGTTCAGAAATTTCACATACTTCTTTTTCTTCAACAATGTTACCTGTTAAATCCATTGAATCCGTTTTTTCTCCTAATTTGATTATACCTTCATAAGTCTTATCAAATTGTATGATATTTGATAATTTTTTAGTCGATTTTCCAACACCTAACACTAACACTCCATCTGCAAATGGATCTAAAGTACCTGAGTGTCCAACCTTTTCTTTAGTAATATTTTTTACTTTTTTAACAATTGAAAAGGAAGATAAATCTTTTGGTTTGTATATATTATAAATCATACTAATCTATCTTTTTTATTAGCTTATCAATTTTTTCAAATTGCTCAAATGAATCATCGTAGAAAAATTTTAATGTTGGAGTAGATCTTAAATTTAACGATGCTGACAAAAATTTTCTAAAAACTGGCACAAGCAAGTTTAGTTCTTCGTTAATAATTTCTATCTTTTTAGTAGGGTTTAAAACGCTATAATATAAAGTTGCATGTTTTAAATCAGCTGTCATTTTAACTGAAGAAAAAGTGATAAAACCATATTTCCTTAAATCCATCTCTCTTGTTAAGATATCATTAATGGTTTTTAAAACTTGTTGTGATACTCTCTCTGATCTTGAAAAAGGCTTATTATTCAACTGTCTGCTAATGTTCTCTTAATTTCATTTATTTTATACGCAACGATTCTGTCGCCTTCAAAATACTTTTTCACACCTTCAACAGAAATACCGCACTCCATACCTGAATCAACAGATGCTACATCATCTTTAAAGCGCTTTAATGAGGTTATTGAACCTTTCGAAACAAGCTCCTCTTCTTCGCGAATAAGCCTAACAAAACAATCACGTGTAATTTTACCAGACTCTACTTGAGATCCAGCGATAAAACCAATTTTAGGAATTTTAAATGACTCTTTAACTACTGCAACACCAATAACTTCTTCAACCATATCTGGCTTTAACAATCCTTCAACAGCCATCTTAACGTCTTCAACAATCTGATAAATAATACTATAGGCTCTAATTTCAACACTGTTTTGACTAGCTAAGAGCTTGGTATTTGATGGAATTTGAACTCCAAAGCCAATGATAATTGCTTGTGAAGCTTGTGCTAACAAAACATCAGATTCGGTAACATTACCAACCCCTTTATGAACAATATCTACACCAACTTCATCATTATTAATTTTTTCTATGCTTTGTATTAAAGCTTCAATTGAACCATCAGAATCGGCTTTAATAATGATATTTAAATTATTAATATCACCTTCCTTAATTTGAGCTGATATACTGTCTAATGATGTTTTCTGAACCATCTGAAGATCAATTTCACGTTTAATTCTCTGACGTTCATTAGCTATTTTCTTTAAATCTGATTCATTTTCAACTTCTGCAAAAATATCTCCAGCCTGAGGAACTTGATCAAAACCTAGAATTTGGACTGGATCTGATGGTCTAGCTTCAGTGATTCTTTCATTATTTTCATTCATAATTGCTCGAACCTTACCAGGGTGATTATTACAAATAAATGGAGTTCCTATACTTAAAGTACCTTTTTGAATTAAGACGGTTGCAACAGGACCTAATCCTTTATCTAATCTTGAATCTATTACAATACCCTTGCAATCAATATCTTGATTTGCTTTCAAATCTAATACTTCGGCCTCAAGTAAAATTGCTTCCATTAAGTCATCTATACCTTCACCTGTTTGAGCAGACGTATGTACAGATTGAATTTTACCTCCCCAGTCTTCCACTAGGACATCTTTTTCAGATAATTCTCTTTTAACGATATCAGGATTAGCACCTTGCTTATCAATCTTATTAATAGCTACAACAATAGGCACTTCCGCTGCTTTTGCATGATTAATAGCTTCAATTGTTTGAGGCATAACACTATCATCAGCTGCAACTACCAGAATAACAATATCTGTTGATTGAGCACCTCTTGCTCTCATAGCAGTAAAAGCTTCGTGTCCAGGTGTATCTAAAAAAGTGATTTTATTATCATTATGTAAAACCTGATAAGCTCCAACTCTTTGTGTTATTCCTCCTGATTCACCTGCAGCAACTTTTGTTTTTCTTATGTAGTCTAAAATGGATGTTTTACCATGGTCTACGTGCCCCATAATCGTTACAACTGGTGCTCTTTCAATCGCATTTGATAATTCTTCTTCGGAGTGAGATGTTACAAACAAGTCATCAACAACTTCTTCATATTTCTTCAATTCAACATCATATTCTCCAGCAATTAATTCTATGACATCCCATTCAAGTCTTTGATTTACAGTTGCTAAAATACCCATTTGTAAGCATTTACCAATTACTTCACTAGTTGATACGTCTAAAACTTTAGCTATTTCATCAATACTAGCATATTCAGCAAGCTCAATTGATCTTTTTTGATCTCCATCTTCTAGCCCGACATCTTTTTTCGTTTTCTTATATGATTTCTTCTTAGGACTTGCATCCATAGAAGCAAGGGTCTTTTTCAATCTTTTAACAGCAGAACTGTCTTTTTTCAGTTCATCTTTATGTTTTTTAGCCTGCTTTTTATCCTCTTTCTTTTCTGGTTCACGTAAAGAGATTTTTCTTAATTTTTTCTTTGGTTTTTTCTCAACAGGAGCCTCTTTCTTTTCTTCAGTCTTTTTACTGACTTTTTTATCCTTAATTGGCTCTTCAGCTTTTTTCTTCTCTGATTTACGTTGATCTTCAACAGACATAATTTTGAATTTTTTGACAGATTTAGTTTTCATCACAACTTTTGAGTCATGAATCTCTTTTCTAACCTGCTCTTTTCTGTCTCTTTCTGCAGATTGACGATCTTTTGCAAACTCTGTATAAACTAATTGTTGTGTTTTGCTGTCAATTGGTGACATATGGCTAGACACAGAAATATCTTTTGACTTTAAAAAGTCTAAGATATCAGTATGAGATATATTTA
>JAYPYG010000024.1:7567-9128 GCA_038280095.1 Fidelibacterota bacterium
GTTAGAACATATTTTTTTACGTTTAAATAATCTGCAACTGAAACAATATCTGCTTTTGCAAGTTTATTACTCAACGTTTTTGTAATTCCGTCTAATGATTCAAGCGTTGTTTTCTGATTTATAAGCACTTCATCATATTCTGATTTAGTGTAAGCATCGATTGTATATCCTGTTAGCTTTGAAGCAAGATTAATATTAACACCGCTTCTTCCAACAGCATTTTCAAGACCACCTTCATCAAATATTGCAACACAATACTTTCTATCATCATCTATATATAAATCAACTGGTTTTGCTGGAGAAAGTGCTCTGGTAATAAATACTTCAGATTTCTCTGTATAGTTAACAATATCAATCTTTTCATTATTTAACTCTCTAACAACTGATTGAATTCTACTTCCTCTCATACCCACACAGGCACCAACTGCATCAATTCGTTTATCAACAGAATGGACTATAATTTTACTTCTTTCTCCTGGTTTTCTTGCAATTCCTTTAATTTCAATAATCCCATCTTCAATTTCTGGGACTTCCATTTCAAAAAGCTTGTAAAGGAAAAGATCGTCACTTCGAGATATTAAAATATCTGGACCTTTTGGTGTTACTTCGACTGATTTAACTAAGGCTCTGATTGTATCGCCTCTTCTAAATCTTTCAGAAAAAATTTGTTCATTCCTAGGCATTCTTAACTCTGTTTGCTCAATATTTACAAAAGTATTTTCACGATGCACTTGATGAACAGTCCCGATAATAACTTCTCCTATTCTCTGAACATAATCCTCATAAATATACTGTTGCTGAACTTCTCTAGTTCTTTTGTTCAAAAATTGTCTCGCATTTGCAACTAATCTTCTACCAAAACGCGCAGGATCAATCACCTCTACAAAAGTATCTCCTAGCTTTAATTCACCAGCTAAATCTGGCTCAAGCTCTACAGCTCTTTCTAATGTTATATCAAAGTGATCATCGTCTACTTCTTCAACAATTGTTTTTTCAACATAAATTTCAATTTCACCTTTATCAAGATTAACAATAACACTACAATTATCAGATTCACCAGTTTCTTTCTCAATAATAAATAAGAATAATTGTTCAATTATTGTACCAAGCTCTGAACGCTCGATATTCTTTTCTCGTGCTAATTCAATAAAAATTTCAATTAAATCTCTATTAATCATAATAACCCTTCAATTTTTTTCATTATAACAAAAATGGGCCGTAGCCCATTTAATTCATTGGAATATATTTAATTAATATCGTATTAACAAGTATCTTAGTTAATACTTAATACGTATCCATAAACTTCTTCAAAAAGTTGATTATATGCCGGGTTATCGGCATCTAAGGAATCGAGAAGCATTATAGACTGATCTGTCTGGCCATTTTGAGCTAGTTTTTTAGCTTTAAGAATACTGATATATTTAATTTCATTTTCAGAGTCGGTAAATTTCATTGCCTTGTCGAACATTTTTGTGTCGTTTTCTAACTCTGCAAGCATGATATATCCTTCTTTTTTAAGATTATCATACTTCATTTTAGAAACGCTTTCAGATAAATAAAC
>JAYPYG010000024.1:9228-12143 GCA_038280095.1 Fidelibacterota bacterium
TAAAGTTTAGGTCTAAATTTAGTTGATAATTTAGCACTTGAAACCTTTTTATTTTCATCTTTTCTTAATTTTTTTTGTGTCTCTATATCCAGTTGCAAAAATTCATTACAGGCGTTTGAACAACAATCATTATACTTTTCAGCACATTTATCACATTGAATGAACAATAAATGGCATGCATCATTTTTACAATTCTTATGATCATCCGATGGTGTCTTACATTGATGACATTTACCAATAATGTCATTTGTTACACGTTCTCCCATTCTATCATCAAACACGAAATTCTTACCAATAAATTCAGATTTCAAATCATTTTCCTTCATATCATGAGCATATTGAATGATTCCACCTTCGAGTTGATACACTTCTTTAAAACCTTTTTTAATGAGATACGAACTAGCTTTTTCACAGCGTATACCTCCTGTACAATATAGATGTACTTTTTTATCCTCTTTTCCTTCTAGCGCTTTAGCAACCGTTGGAAGTAGTTCTTTTGAAAAATGCGCATCAGGAATTATAGCATTTTTAAATCTACCTACTTCACTTTCGTAATAATTTCTCATATCAACTACAATTGCGTCTTTTTCTTTAATAGAACGATTGAAATCAAGAGGTTTTAAATGCACTCCTGTCTTATTCATATCATAAGATTCTTCAGGTACTTTATAAGCAACAATCTCATCACGAACTAAAATTTTTAATTTTAAGAAAGATACGCCCTCTTCAACAGCATGTTTAAATTTGATATCATTAAACACATCAAATGAATGTATGTAAGATTTAAAATCTTCTACGTTATGCTCTGGAATGCTTATTTGCGCATTAATTCCTTCTTTCGAAATATATATTCTACCAAGAATATTTAGGCTATTGAGGTCAGAATATAATTTATCACGTAAATATTCAGGATTATCTATTGAAGTGTATTTATAAAAGGAACAAGTAATTCTTTCAAATTGTTCTCTTTCTAAGCTTTTTTCAAGCTCTACTTTAGACTTTTTATTGTACATAATGGAATGTTAATAGAAAAAGAGCCTATTAACAATAAATAATAGGCTCTTTTTATAGTTTGAAAAAAGTAATATTAATCATCAGTTGTACTTAATTCAGGTCTAAATCTCCAAGTTTCACTCCAAATCCAATTCCAGCCTCCTCTTACTTTTGAGTCTAAATCTGGATCTTCCTCATACATTTTTTGAAGTGTTTCTTGAAATTCTAATTGATGTGGTCCTAACATTTCTGACATAGTCATGTGAGGTGTTGAGTATGAATATACCGAAACGTTTCCACCCAAAGTTTTTGTCATTGCAATCCAAGGTCTTGTGCTATCACTTTGCTTCGCTAATTCATTAAATTTTCCAAAAACACTCTCTGTGTTAGCAGTTCCACCTTGTTGAACGCCGTAATAATAAACAGTGATAAAATTAGGCGGTCCTTGATTATTGACATTTGCTCCATCGACAGTCGGCATATTTCTACTTAAATCAGGACGTAGTGTCCAAAACTCTGTACCACCAACTTGCTCAATCATTGATCCCCATTTATCATAAGGTACTGGATCATGGTTTGACATAGCATCAAATACATCATCTACCATATCCAATGGAGTAGGCCATTGTGCAGCAGCTACCCTAACGTATTTGCCAGCATTTGGACCGTTGACAATTGAAAATGTGTTCACTGCTCCTAATCCAGTGTGAGCTTTATTGTGTTGAATCATAGCTTTTTCAAAATCAGCTACTCTTACTCCATCTTTAACTCCAACATAGCTCTGAATATGCAAGACTTGACCAAAAGCGTAGGAAATAAAGATAAGAGATAGTAATAATTTTTTCATAATTAACCCCATATTTGTTAATAACATATAATGTTAATTATTTTTTATCAAAGATGTAATAGCTAACTAAAGATTTAATTTTTTTCCACCCTGCGCGATATTAAAGTCATTATCAATGATATTTTGAAATTCATTTGAACTTTTATCTAATGCGGGATTAGTATGATTTAAATGAATGAAATAAATAGAATCTTTTTTATCAGAGTGTTTAAATAATTTCATTGTTTCAACAATAAAAGGATGAGGAATTTGAGACATATCTCTACCAGGAAGTTCATTGATGTCGTAAAAAGTTCCATCTAATAAACTGTAGTCCGAATTTTCAACAATATCTATAATATCTGTCTGCCATTTACTCCATTTATCAATATCTGGAATGAAAACTAAAGTTTTTGACGGTCCTTCTATTCTGTAACCCACAGTTTCAGAAAATTCATCCCTATGAGGTACTTTAAATGGAACGATAGATAATCTTGAATTTAGTTGAACTTTTTTATTATTACTTAAACCTGATAAGGAAATATTCTTTAAATCAACCAGCTGACTCCAAGGACCATTATTTCTTAAAAAACTTTCCATTTTAGGCATGACATTAACTACTGTACTTTTTGCACCCATAACCTCTCTTCCTAAATGCATCAATCCAGTATAATGTCCAATATGAGCATGCGTTAAAAAAATTCCTTTAAGTTCCCTTTTGTTGCTATTGGTTAACAAATATAACTGTTCAGCAAAATCAGGCGTTGCATCAATCATCCAAACTTCATTTGAAACAGGATCAACAATACCAATACTTGAGACTTTGTTGTGAAGATTTGGATCGTTCCATTTATCAATACAACAAGTTTTTTGACAAGCAGCATGCGGAGCACCACCGTCTTGTGCAATTCCTAGAATTACAACATATGGCTGCTTTTTTATAAAGGTAAAACTATAAAACAGCGATGAAATCGATAAAACTAATAATAACCTAACCACCAAGTTGAAGTTCATCATCGGATGATGTTACGGGTGTGTTTGGTGAATTGTACATTGCGTCGATTTCTGCTTTATGTTTTTCAACAACCACTTTTCT
>JAYPYG010000025.1:0-12125 GCA_038280095.1 Fidelibacterota bacterium
ATACAAGCACTTCAAAAATATCGTAATTTTTATTTTCAAAATAAGGATCAGCAATAAACATATAAGTTAAATTTCCATCATCATTTTGCTCTTCTGGAACTAAAAATTTTAAACTCTTAAACACTTCTGCATCCTCTCTTTTTATAGCAGGCATTATAACTGTCTTTGTTAACATCTCAAACTGCCCAGCTCTTTGAGGAAGAATGTAATTAATAGCAACCATGGTCTTACTATTATTTGTATAAACGGTGTTTGAATTATTAGCAGACTTATTTTCATTATCTGCGACTGATCTATTTCCAATTGATACAGGTACAACGCAGCTATAAAGAGTAAAAGCAAAAAACATTATTATGTATTTCTTCATAGTTTATATCCTAAAATAAGTATTGAAATTTGATAAAAAATTGCCTGTTATTTTCGCTAATACCTGAGAAAATATTGTCATCAACATCCAACAGCTCATTAATTCCAAAATAGAATGCAGAAAAAGCACTAGGCTGATATGTTAATAAAGGTTCAATAAACCAACTTTTTGAGAAATCGCTATACTGTACCTTAGATCTCAATGATAGTTTTGGACTAAATGCATGTTTTGCTCTAAAGTTTAAAAGATATCCATCAAAAAAGTCATTTGCATCTTCATATCCAAGACCTAATGAAAGCTGGGTATTATCTGAAAGTTGATATTCAGTATAAAAATTAGCACCCAAGGTATTTGCAACTGTAGGAGTTTCAATATAACGTATGATTTGATCTCGAAATGATAACGTTGTATAATATAAAACTTTGGAGCTAGGTCTAATACTTGCTCTCATCGAAAACTCATTCATTCCTTTGAAATCCAGGCTTTTATATACTTTGTCAGAATATTCATATGAAAGATTCAGATTTAAAGTGTTTGCAAATTCATAATTTGCCTTAAGCTCATATTCGCTGTTTACAACTCTGCCATCATAATTTTCTTTATGAACAATAACGCCAGTATAGGATGATTTTAATAAAGTTTCACTATCATGATATATCGATTTACTACGTTGAACTTTAAACCATTTAGTAGAATTGTTTCTTTCAAATCCGTTACTAGTTCTAAAACCTGGTGACCTTAATCTTGCAGTAAAAGATTTACCATCTGTTCTGGTGCGATTTGTAGCATTAAAGCCAATAGCATATCCGTTGATTGACTCACCATCAAATTCTGTTGTGTATTTTCCATTATCAAATGTTTGAATTTCATCTTCTTCAGGAGTGTATTCACCATTTTCTGACTCTTCATGACTAGAGGTTGCTAAATGCGCTGATAAATGCCAATTTCCTCCAGGATGAGAGTGTAGATCTAAACCAGCATTACCGATATTCCCGGCCCCTTCAAAATTACGAATGGACGTAAAGGCGCCTATGTGTGAACCGTACTTTAGCATTCTTTTTAATCTTAAAACATGCGTTTGACTTTCACCCAGATTTACCAATGTGCTGGACTCTTCAAATGGTAATAACAAAGAAGAATTTTCATCCTTAGCGGAAATGATTCCATATGATGTTTTTCCTATCTTTCCTGTAAATTTTCCAACAACTGATGGGTCATTTATCGTTCTTGAGTAAAATAAATTAATATAACCTCTTCCTGGATCAAACTTGAATAACTCAGCTCCCTCACTGAAGAAAGGTCTTCGTTCAGGAAAAAATAAGGCATTCACCTCATTAATATCGTTCTGAATATCATCAGATTCAATTTGACTAAAATCTGGATTCAATGCTACTTCAAGCAAATCGACTGATGAAACATAGTATTTTGCAAATAAAGATGCTTCATCATTGGATGATGTTGTATTATTAATTTTATCTTCCGAATAACCACCAACGATTGATGGAATAAATTCTGTTTCTCTCGAGGATTGTTGAGGAACGTCTAGATCTTTTAAAAAACCTAATTGACAGGTTTGACACTCAATTCCATCTATTTGATTTGCCCAATGCACAAAATGTCCTTGCATATCAGGCGTTGTAAACAATCTTCCAAAACTTATTCTCCAAGTTTGAATATCAGCTAAAGAATATCTTAAACTTGAGAAAGGGATAGAAAACTCTGCTTGATATCTATCATCAAAAATTTGAACAGCAGTATCATAAATGATATCAAGATTTGTATCAAATCCATAACCTTCTCTACCATCAACTTGAATATTTCCAGCACTGACTCCTATTCCATATGTTAATGACTCATCATCAAAAGTATCAATAGCAATGTAAACTCTATCATCATTGTCTTCAACCTCATCACGATTAGTGATGGTATAGGTTAAATTTTCTATATCAACATATGCTATAAATGCAACATATAAGTTCTTATCATCATAAGTAATTTTAGCCTCGGTTTTGTAAGGTGAAGGCAAGCCCTGATAAATCCCACGATCTGTAAAATCAGTTGCAACTTGTGCATTAATCCAGTCTATTTCAGACAAGTCACCATCAATTATAATTTTAGAGGTGGATTTTAGTGGATTATAAACTGGACGCTCAGTTAAATCTTTATAAGACTGACCTAAAGCAAATGTTGTTATTAAAAATGTAAAAATTATCTTCTTCATATAGCCTGTAATTATAAGTAAAAAAAAGTATAAAAAGTATACTAAATATTTGACTGCAATTACTTGAAGAAGTTCCTAAAAAATATAATTTACACCAATATTTAAACTTCGTGGCAATGATGGTCTAACGCCGTATGGACGTCTTGCAGCTATGCTATTATCATTTAAAAAGTTATTTATATTAAATGATAATGTAATACTATCGTCAAAGGCATATCTCATGCCAACATCAATAATGGTTAGTTTATCAGTTGAGTTAGATTTTAGCAATTTTCCAGAGCCCGCAACTGTTCTCATTTTTGGAGTTTTTTTCAAACTAATATTTGATGAAAATTTGTCAACATTCAATCCAAGATTTAATGTAATTAGATTGTCTGGTATGTAAGGTAATTCATCTCCTTTTGACACTTCGCCCCAAAAGCCATCAAATGACTCTTGAAATTCTGAGCTTGTATTTGTCCATGACATTTCGAATGGTATTTGCATTGAACCAGTATCAAAAAGGATACTTCTTAAGTACAACTCAAAACCTGAAATATCAACAGCGCCACCATTAAAAAGCTCATCGGTGCCTCCTCCTGAAGCAGCAGTATCTGCCCCTATCAGATTTTCGTATTTGTTTGTAAAATAAGTAAACTCTAAACTATTTAAACCTTTATTAGATTTAAATCCAATTTCAGTGTTAATACTTGTCTCAGGTTCAACCTCATTTTCTTTTACTCCAGCTGTACCTGGTCCTGGTGGTGCAAACCCTTTATGAACTCCAATCGAAACAGATTGGTAATCATTTATAGCATATTCAAATCCAATACCTGGAACGACAACATCTACATTATGAATTCTTTTTGATGGAGTTTCAGATCTATCGGAATCGGTTTTACCCCAATCATCTCTCTTTAATGTAATTTCTTCGTATCGTGCTCCGGCAGTAACAGTTATATTACCATAAGTAAATCTATCCTCAATAAAAACAGCTGTTGCTTCAGCTGAATCAATTCGATTTGAATCTGAGCCCTTAATTGCTTGGGTAGTCATCACTAGTTTACCATTCTGCATTCCATATCGATCTTCCCACTGAAATCTATCCATTTTATCACTGTGAACTCTAATTCCAGTTTGAATATCATGAACGCCTGCTTTCAGATTCAATACAGCTTGAACTCCTTGAGAATAATACTCTCTATTATTGGCTTTAATTCTGTAAGCGTCATTCATACTATTTTCTGCATTTATCAAGTTATAAAATTCATTCCATCCATCTGCTGTTGGATCTGTAATTGTGCTTAAGCTCATATCATTTACTTTGTTTAACTTGTACCAATTTCTATCAAAATCATTTCTATAAGCAACAATTGCTAAACTAATATTATTATTAATTTTTGAAGCATATGATAACATAAATTGTGAATGATCGGCATCCATTTCATCTAGCGCAGTTGCTCTGTATCTTCGCAAAGGGTTCTCGCTAAAATCTGCATCAGTTAGTCCAAGATATGTTTCGTTAGATAACTCATCTGTCATGGAATATTTAAATTCTAGAGCATGTGAATCGCTAAAACTATATCTTAACTTTGTCATAATATCTGTTTTAGTATAACCAGTATCTCCCCCGCCATCAAGATCCTTGAATCCGTTCAATTGATCTGTGTATAATTCAATTAAATAAGCAAAATTATCTATTGAATCTCCTGATCTAACTTGCATAAGTGATTTACCAAAGCTTCCAATATCTAATGACACTGAATTGAGTTTAGAAGTTGGAATTGAAGTTGAAATATAATTTAAAGAACCCCCTGTAGTAAATGGACCATGTTTTATCTGAGTAGAACCTTTTCTTACCTCAATTGATTCCATTCTTCCAGCAGTTGGCGAATAATAAGCAGCTGGTGAAGCATAAGGAGCTGGAGCAATTAGAACACCATCTTCCATAACATTAAGTTTTTCCATTCTTAATGAACCAGTACCTCTAACACCAATATTTGGTCTTAACCCTAGACCATCTTCTTCAGAAATATATACACCTGGAATTCTACCAACAATTCGGTGAATATCTGTGTATCTAAATTGATCTAACTCAGATTTACTAACCACATCACTAGGTTCAGCATTTCTTAGGAACATCCCAGAAGTAATACTCTTTGATTCTGCAAGAACTTCAACAGCATCTAAAGCAATTGGTTTGGTTGAATCTGATTCAGTAACAATATTTTGCGCATATGTCATACCTAAAATAAATATGCATAGTATAAGTTTTCTCATCTTTCTACTCTTTATTGAGATTGTGTCGCAAATAATAAAGAAAAAAAAATAGAAAAACAAGTATTATTGAGATTGAATCTCAATATATACTATTTATGGACGACATCTGCTATAAAAATATTAGTATTTCTTGGATTCTGAGCATCTCTATTTGAAGAAAAAGCTAATTTTTTTCCATTTTTTGAAAACACTGGAAAAGAATCAAAAGTTTTATTATCGGTAAGTCTTATCAAGTTTTTAGTTTTAATATTAATCATATATATTTCAAAATTACTTCCATAAGCATTATAATCTTCTCTCCAATCGTCCATATTAGAGGAAAAAACAATATGCTTGCCATCTGGATGCCATGAGGGTGCCCAATTAGTAGCTCCGTTATTTGTTAAACGTTCCTTTTCACTTCCATCTCTTTTTGCTACAAAAATATCTAATGGAACTGATTCGATAAACTTCTTAGTTAAATTATTTTTCCATTGATCTTTTTCTTCCTGAGTTGATGGATACCATGCTCTCCAAACAATCCTATCACCTTCTGGAGAATAAAATGCACCTCCATCATATCCATATTCCGTTGTAATCTGAACTACATTCTCTCCATTATAATCCATTTCAAAAAGATTTATATCTCCATCTCTTAATGATGTGAATATTACTTTTTGCTCTTTTGGATGTATGGTAGTTTCTGCGTTATATCCAGGATAGTCAGTTAACTGAACTACTTCACCATTCTCGTATCGAAAAATTTCATAATCTCTTAGTGGCCAAATGTATTTTCTAGGATTTGGATCTTTATAAATCTCAGGACACTTTTGCCCTAAATGCATCGTTGATGAAAAGAAAATATATCTATCATTGAGAGAAAAGTATGCACAAGTAAATGCACCATCTTTTAATGGAAATTCAGTAAAGTTTTTCCCATCAATATCTACAATATATAGCTTATCACAATCGTTGTTATTTCTTTTGGATTGAAAAATAACTTTTGAATCGTCAGCATTAAAATATGCCTCTCCGTTGTCCCCTGCAAAGGTAAGCTGAGTTACATTTTTCAAATGATAATTATTTGAATTTTCACACCCAGTTATAACTAGAAAAACTAGAAATAAAAATCTAAAATTGAACATCCAGTGTCAACTCTTCGTTATCTCTTAATACTACAGCTTTTACTTTAGATCCAGGCTCTAATTTTGATAAGATTTCCATATATTTATAGATATCCTCAATTACTGTATCATGTATTTTTAAGATGACATCTCCATCTTTCATTCCAGACTGTTTAGCAGGCCTTTTATCAATTACTGATTCAATTTTCATACCAGAACCCGAATGTGAATAATCAGGCATAATTCCTAAAGATACTTTTAATCTCATTGGAGATTGCTCAGACTCTTCTTGTTTAGGAAGAGATTTAAATTGTAATCTGTCGCTTTGATTAGCTGCTTCTAATACAACTTTATCAGCGAGATCTGAAATAAGCTTTAATCCTTCATAATTTACTAGGTTAGCTTCATCTCTTGGAGAATGATAATCTTTATGAATTCCTGTGAAGAAAAACAATGAAGGGATATCTTTCTTATAAAAATTATAATGATCAGAACGAGAAAATAAGCTTCTGACTCCTGTTGCAGTATGTTCATACACTGTCACATTTAAATTACTATTCTCAATGAAAGAATCAACCAATGCATCCAAGTTGTCCGCTGTTGGAACTCCTCCTAAATACACATTTTTTTCCTCGTCTAATCTACCTACCATATCTAAATTCAACATTAGTTGTACTTTTGCTAAATCTATGGTTGAATTTTCTACAAAATACTTTGATCCAATTAATCCTAATTCTTCTGCTCCAAACAGTACAAATACTAATGTTCTTTTATGATTTTTCGTACTTGCATATTTTTCAAACAACTCTAAAACAATTGCTGTTCCAGAAGCATTATCATCTGCACCATTATTAATACCATCCTTAAATGATAGAAATCTCATTTTTGGATTTGCAGTAGTGTCATAATGACCTCCAATTACAACATATTCTTCTTTTAATTTTGGATCATTTCCGGGTAAGGTAGCGATAACATTAAAAGTTTGAGGTGTAGCTTTCATTCTTCTGCTCTTCGCTTCAAAAGGTTGTAAGGTCACTTCAGCCTGAGGCGCTTTTTTAAAAAAGTCTACCATATATTCAACAGCCATCTTATCGCCTTCTGATCCAGCACTTCTTCCTCCAAGAGCATCAGAGGCTAGGTATCCTATATGTCCTTTAAAATCTTCTACTGTAATTTCAGGCTGTGTTGCATGAATTTTTGGTTTACTAAATATTCCTTGAGAAGTTGAGCTACATCCAATGAAAAAAAGTGAAATAATCGCAATTCTAAACATTAAAAATTCCTTTCCTTAAAATAAATAGCCTATCAACAGATAACTTAAAGCAAAAATAATAGTTAATACTATAATAAAGGTATTAAAATGTTTGTCCATCATTGCTTTAATAGGTTCTCCAAAAAATCTGATCAATAACCCAATAATTACGAATCTTCCTCCTCTGCCTAAAATGGAAGCAATAATAAATGTTGGAAGATTGATTTGAAATACACCTGCAGTAATTGAAAAAACTTTGTATGGAATTGGTGTAAATGCTGCTGTAAATATTACTAAGAAATTATGTGCATCGTACTGAGCTCCGACGTTATCAAATACATCTGGTGTGAATCCTGGAATAACGCGAAAAAAGAAGTTTGCTATACCTGTAAGCTCACCACCCGGTGTATACCATAGAAAATATCCAATAATAAAGCCAAATACTCCTCCTAACACTGAACCTAAAGTGCACATAAAAACGTAGTACATAGACTTCTTAACCTTTCCAAGACATAAGGCCATTAATAAAGGATCAGCAGGTACAGGAAAAAATGAAGATTCAGCAAATGCTACTAAAAAAAGTATTAAAGTACCATATGTGCTTTCTGCCCAGGATAAAACCCATCTATAAAGATTCTTTAACGGAGACATTAACGTAATTTTACAAGCTTA
Organism: Fidelibacterota bacterium; assembly: GCA_038280095.1. GTDB lineage: Bacteria > Fidelibacterota > Marinisomatia > Marinisomatales > Marinisomataceae > Marinisoma. Next base: position 7,875 of record JAYPYG010000025.1, read on the forward strand.
ATTGCTTTTTTAAACTTTGTAGAAGTTGAATTTTTAGTAAAAATTTGACAAAAATATACACCTGAACTTACAGGTTCGTCATTATTATTTGTACCATCCCAAATAACGGTTTGATATCCTGCACTAACCTCTTGGTCCACCAAGGTTTTAATTGCTTGTCCTTTAATATTGAAAACATTTATAACAATATTTGATACTGAGGGAACTTCGTATTCAATTGTAGTAAAATATGTAAATGGGTTAGGATAACTTTGATTTATTCCCCATACTTCTGGAATTAGTCCTATACCGTCAACAAGCAATTTCCCATTTAAAGGACTTGAAAGAGTACTAAGCTCTCCATCTGTTGAAATTACTCTCCAATAACCTGAATAAATACTAAGTGTATCTGTTTGTGCAATTATATCACTAAATGCCCAAGTCTTAAAATTATTTGATGAAAACGAATCCATACTTAAAAAACTTAAATCTTCATAACCCATGAGCTTATATTTTACTTCGTCTCCATCAACATCAGAAACTTCACTCCACTCAAAGCGAAGTGAATCTGATACATTGTCTTTATTAATTGATAAAAATCTATTTAATCCATCGATACCATCATATAGCAGATATTCATTAGAACTAACAATTAATTCACCAATTTGCTCAGCAGCTGGAGGTGCATCATTCACAGAGTTTATTGTAAGATTAAAGGAAACTTCAATGTGATCAATTCCTCCATCTTCAGTACCACCATTATCACTTACGACAATTACAATTATTGTATTACCAAACTTATTTTCTTTTGGTATAATTGTTAAATTATATTGCGAATCATCTGAAGAGTTAGCATTAATTATTAATTCATCTATAAGATTAATATCCCCAGCTGTAGCACTAACATACACTTGCTGAGAGTTTACATCATTACCATAACTGATTCCAGTTAATGTAATAGAAGCTTCATTATCCTCATCTATTATTAAATCTGGTATAAAATCAATAGTAGGTTGAATATTAGGAAGAATTACAGGCATTACTTGAACTTCATCAGAATAATTACTCTCAACTGAGCCTGAAACTGCTATTGCTTTATAATAATAGACCGTATCAATCTCTAAATTTGTGTCTAAATAAGTTGTATTTGGGTAATTTATTTCAGCAATTAAGTTAGCGATGGAAGGTGTAAAAGACTGAACTTCAGAACGATATAACATTATCTTATCAATATTTGAATCTTCTAAACTCATTTCAAGCAAAACAGAGCCATCTTCAGGAACGGATATAGCTATTTCAGGAGCACTTAAATTAACGGACTGTTTTACAACGAACAATCCATCATCAATAGCAGTAACAATAATATTTTTACTATCAAAAAATGGATAATTACTCCAAGAACCATCATAGTTTGTATTATTATTGGATGGATGAACATCAAAAAAGGCTTTTTCAAATGGATTATTTATATCCGAAATGTCAAGAATTCTCAAACCGCTTGAATAATGCGACATAAATGCTTCATTACCTACTACATAATTATTATGATCAATAGATGGATTTGGTCCATAATACTCTGTTTCCAAGGTTGGATTATTTAAATCTTGTACATTCCATATTAAAGTTCTTGTTCGGTTTATACTGGATGAATTAAGTTCATCAAGCTCGTCATTAACAATGAAATACTTATGATCTTCAGTTAGCCATCCTTGATGAGTATAATAGTCATTATATGAACCTAAACCAATTGTCTTGCTTCCGGAATTATCATTAGTTTTTGATGAAACATCAGTAATCCATACTGCAGTCTCATTTGAACCAAAACATATCTCTTTTCCAACATAGGCTGTATCTGGACCATCATAAATAACACATTGTACATCATGAACATAACCTGTACCACTTCTTCCAGTATTAGGATCTCGGATACAAGCAGAATATTGCGGATTGCTTGGATTTTCAATATCAACAATATGCAATCCTCCTCCGCATGTTGAAGTACCTATTGCATATGCAAATCCAGTATCTTCATTAATAAAAATATTATGAGCATTTCCAAATTCATTGTAATGTGCTGTATTAGAAAATGTTATTGGAGAACCAGAATAGTTTCTTAGCTGTGTCAAATCAAAAACTTGCATTCCATGACTATTTGCTTCTGAAACAATAAAAGCATGATTTTGATATACTTTTATATCTCTCCATGTACTTGTAGAAGAATGTGTTGGAAGACCACCAATATAAATAGGAACTTCAGGGTTTGAAATATCTACAAAGGCAGTACCTGGACTCATACCAACCAGTGCATATTCTTTTTGGGTTAAGGGATCTGTCCATCCCCAAATATCATTCAATATAGCTGAACGGGCATTACCGCTATAGTAGTGCAACATTTCTGTTTTGTCCAAAAACGACATTAAGTCTACTTCATTACACTCATAATTACCTGCGTAACCATTTTCACACTCTATTTTAGAGAAAATAGAACTTCTATTTTCTGAAGTTGAAATCTCATGAAAACTGTTTTTATTTTGGGAAAGTATAGAGTTGTGAATGAAAATTTTCTCAGAGTAATATGCATCTGACACTAAAATGTTTTTATTGGCTTTAATATTTCTGCTAGAGTATTTATCATAATTAGCGGCATCATTATTTATATGTTTATCAAAAACTAAATCATAAGTATTTCTATAATATTGATGAATCTTTGAATCATTAAATGATGAAATAAAAACATTATCATTCATTTCAGCTACTCTAAAACCAAAATAATTATTATCAAAATTATCAGTTTTTGAAGTTTTATGGGAATGATCGCTTGAAGGTTGAATAAAATCCGATAAAAACCATTCATTACTATTTTGCAACTTATCATATTTTAAAACTGCTCCAGCATTATGATCGTAACCAAGAGATGAAATATAAATACTTTCTGAACCTAAGAAAACATTTTCACCAAATCTCAATTTTTCATTTTCGTCATCATCTCTATGATTTTGTAAGTGATTATTTGGAAACGTGAAAGATTCACCACTTATTTTTTCATCTTCAAATGTAACTAAATAAACAAAATCTTTAAGCGATCCAAGTAATAAATAATTATTATTCATTGAAGAAGTTAATCCAAATGCAAATCTATCGGGTCCTTCAGAATAACAACCAGCAACTCCTCCAATTTCTTGAACATCTACTTTAAAATTAGGTGTTCGAGATTTATTATTTACAATATCATCAATCGAATATATATATACAATTCCATCTTTATTAAATGGAGAGGAAATTGAAACATAAGAATCGTTCAATGATACACTATATCCAAACTTATGAGGATTTCCATTATTTTGACTTGAAGGGTTCATAAAAGTTTTATCTAAAATCCAATTATCTTCAATTTTTTTGTAAAAATAAGCCGCACCCCTTCCTTCATCAAATCCTGGTGAGCCAATTACGAGAAAATTTTCATTTTGATCAATACTAAAACCAAAATCATCTCCAAATGTTGGAGAGGGTGAAGTAATATTTTGGACAAATAATGGAGAGCCATCACTCTGAATTTGATAAACTTGAACTTCTCTACTTTTTGATGTAACAAAGGATTTCGCAGTTATAAGAGTATTATTGTTTAAGGAAATTGGAGTATGCCTTCCCCAGTGCAATAGTTCTACAGAGTGACTTTTTGCCCCTCCAACACTATTGCTTGTAGATGCGAAAACAAGAACATTTAAAATTAGGATTGATAATATCTTTTTCATTTATAGATAATTAACCTAATAATAAAAATTATAAAATCCTAAAGAGAGGTATCAAGAAACAAAGATTTGTCAATAGAAGTAAAAAATTCTCTAAAAAATTGCATAGATCTTTTTCTTTCTGAACCGCCAAAATTAATTCTTAATGATGACAAGTAAGGATCGGAATCATTAATGGCTTTCACTGTCACTGTTGCTGTCAACTTGTAATCTTTGATGATAACCGTTTCTCCATCATCATCTCTACCACAAAAAAGACAATTATTGTCGTCATCATCCCAGTCACTTGATAATATGGCTCCAATTGCAACTACAGCAACTAAAGCACCCAATAACCCAACGTTATTGTTACTTTCTTCTTTTTTTGGTTCTTCAACTTTACTTGCCGTGATTAAACCAAACTCTTCATTTAAAGTGTCTATAGTAAAGCCTAAGTCTTGAAATGCTGCAATAGTAGACTGCATTAAGTCTTTAGAGCTTACGTCATACTCTCTTGTTTCAACTGCTCTTTGAGCTGCAGTAG
>JAYPYG010000068.1:0-2111 GCA_038280095.1 Fidelibacterota bacterium
TATTCATAAAGAAAACTCCTAGTGTAATTAAAATTAGTGCTAAAATGATAAATTTTTTGTTCATAATGATAGGTAATTTAAGATAATAATTCTTTTTGTTGGGCAAAAATATGCCCAACAAAAAGAATATTTTGATTTTTAGTCCTGTTCTTGAGGTTCTGGAATAGCTCTAGTAAATTGATTTACACCAGTAATTTTTCCATCAAGGTCAAAAAAGTATGTTTCAGCAGCTTCAAACTCTGTTACACTACCATCTTTACGTACAATTTCTGCTCTTGAATGAACAATTAACCCTGATGCTGGATCAGTGTCCTTTATTTTTATTGGAATCATAGCCCATGGCTTCCATGACTGAGATTTTCTGGATGCAAACTCCTGAACAAAATCTTCTTTTGTTAACTCAGTTCCGTTATATGAAAAAGGATACTTAACAAATTCAGAAAATCCATCAACATCTAAATTATTAGCTGCTTCTAAAAATTTTTCCATTGTTTCTACTTCACCTCTATTAGAAAAAACAAATGGTCTTCCAGAATATTCATTTTCAGGATTTAAGCCCAAGAATTTTCCGCCTTCTCTCAGTCCGTATTCACTTTTCTCAGGATCAGGTCTAAATGTACTCCAAATTCCAGATAATTTTCCATTATCCTCATCGTTAAACCTTAAAACATCAATGTAGTGTGTAGCAGCCTTGGAACCGTTTGTTTGTACGGATTCATCGTATGACCATGATACAACAAATGCGCCATTATCATCAACCATTCTTAGCGGAACCATTGCCCATGGCTTCCATGAATAAGTCTCTTGGTCATCCATCTGGTCTGCAAATGGAAGCAATCTTTCATGAATTAATGAAACAAATGTGTCTTTATCAAGATTTGAATAAGCTTCAGTAAGTGCTAAAGCTTTATCAACATAGTCGTCACTTTCAAGCACATAAGCTTTTCCATAGTTTGGATTCTCTTCTCCATCGAATGGCATATTCTTTCCTGCAGACTCTACTCCTTCATAACTGACAGTAAGATTATTAATTAAAACGAGAAATAAAACATATATAAAAATTGATAGTACTGCGAATTTATCTTTCACAATTACCCCCTTTTTTTGTTAATAATGACAAAAAATAGAGATTTTTTACTAGAATTGTAAAAGGATATTTTTAATGTGAAGTAATTTTGTGGAGCCGGACGGGATCGAACCGACGACCTCGTGAATGCCATCCACGCGCTCTCCCAACTGAGCTACGGCCCCAAATTATTTATTTAACTCATTCCAATCCTTATTGAATTGAGCAAGTCCTTGATCAGTTAAAAAATGTTTATACATTTCTTCAAAAATTTTTGGAGGAAGTGTTACAATATCAGCTCCAGCTTTAAAAGAATCATTTATATGATCAATACTTCTTATTGAAGCAGCTAAGATATTAGTAGTGCTAATACTGTTTAATTTAAATACTTTTTTTATTGATGATATTAGTTCAATTCCGTCAATATTATTATCTTCACATCTTCCAACAAATGGTGAGATATAAGTTGCTCCTGCTTTAGCAGCAAGAATTGACTGACTCAAAGAAAATATTAAAGTCACATTGACTTTAATGTTTCTATCTGATAGTTCTTTGCATGCTTTTAATCCCTCATATGTGCAAGGAACCTTTATTGTTATATTATCTGCAATAGAATAATACTGTTCAGCTTGTAAAACCATTTCTTCTGCAGTATCAGCTACTACTTCAGCGCTTATGCTTCCAATATAATATCCACGACCTGAAAATATAGAGGAGATCTCAGAAATCACTTCAACTGGATTTCTTCCTGCTTGCATCATTAGCGTTGGATTAGTTGTGACACCATCAATTAGTCCAGTTTGATAATGATGTTTTATGATATCAACGTCTGAAGTATCTAAAAATATTTGCATAAACAACAATTTAATAAAATTTTACGTAAATGCAATTTTAAGTATATTGGAGAATGAAACAATCAATTTTAATTTTTTTACTCTTTATTATATCATGCGAAGATGCAAAAGTAGAAATATGCATAGATGAAAGCATCATTAATCCTGATGCTGCATGCCCTGAAATCTTTGATCCTGTACTAGGTTGTGAT
>JAYPYG010000006.1:0-48610 GCA_038280095.1 Fidelibacterota bacterium
ATGAATCAGAACTATTCTTCCAATCATATCTTCCAATTGATTCAGTTCTAAATGTACCGTCAAGTACATTCTCTAAAGATATTTTACCTTGAGCAAAAAGCGTACTAAATATTAAAGCAATAGTTAAGTATTTATATCTCATATTTTGTGAATATATTGATTTTTATTGTTTTTTAATAGATTTGCATAAACATAGATGCTGTTTTAAATTCGCAACCATGGGATTAATTACTAAAATGAGAAGTCAAATGCAAATAGTCATGTGGACTATACTAATACTATTTGTAATAAGTATGGCCATTGGAGGACTGGTTGGAGGCGCAAACATTGGTGATATTTTTGGTCAAAGACAAGCAGATGAAATAGGTTCTGTAAATAATAAACCAATTTATTATGAAGATTTTAACTCCTTTGTTTCTTCAGAAATTAATCGTTCAACTAATAACAATCCTTCATTAATGGCAGATGAGCAAAAAGAATTTATTCGTGCAATTGTTTGGGAAAGGTTAATTAATGATCTCTTAATTGAGGAACAAATTGAAAAAAAAGCTATAACTGTGAGTGACGAAGAAGTTTTATTTCAATTGCAAAATAATCCACCATTTTTTCTACAATCAAATGACTTATTTCAAACTAATGGAGAATTTGATTTAGAAAAATATTTAGAATTTATCTTATCTCCATCTCAAATTGATTGGAGACCAATTGAGCAATTCATGCAAAATGTATATTTACCAAACTATAAACTCCAACAATTTATAAATAACGGAGTAAGCATAACCCAAGATGATATTCTTAATGATTTCAAAAAAAGATTCGTTGATTATGAAATTGAAACATTGCACGTTACTGATAAGGCTATTGATAATGATTTTTTGAATGATAGACCAACAGAACAAGAGCTACTTAATTTCTATAATTCTAATTTATCCAAATATGAAAAGCCAGAAACTCGCTTTATGAAATTTGTTAAATGGCCAATTTCGACAAATTCTAGTGATTCATTAAGAACTAAAATTGAAGCAGAGGACTTAATATTTCGCTTAAGAGATGGTGAAGATTTTGAAACTTTGGCTAATCAGTATACTGAAGACCCAAGCAATTTCAGAGATCCAAGTAATCCCAGAGGAGGATCTTTAGGCTGGTTTTCTCCTGGACAAATGTTACCAGCGTTTAATGATGCAGCTTTTTCAGCAAATGTTGGAGATATTGTTGGTCCTGTAGTAACTCAATATGGGTATCATATAATTAAAATTGATAGAATCAAAAAAGATAATCAAAAAAACCAAGTTAATGCTTCACATATCCTTTTGACAGTAAAAGCTGGTAAAGACACAAAAGATGAATTAAGTAATATTGCCAGTTTATTTTCATTAGAAGCTTCTGAAAATGGTTTTACAAAGCAAGCTGAATTGAATAATCTTGAAATTTTTGAGACAAGTGGATTAGTAAAAGAATCTATTTTTATAGATGATTTGGGTCCTGTTAGAAATGCTGTGAACTTCGCTTTTAAAAATAATCCAGGATCTATTTCAGATTCTTTTCAAAATGATGATTATTTTTTTGTTTTCCAAATGGATTCAATTGTTGAAGAATCTTTTCAACCATTTGAAGAAGTAAAAGATCAAATTAAAAATAAGTTGCTTTCAGATTTAATAAAAAGTGAAATCAAAAAAATTGCTGATCAAATTGATATAAACGATGATTCAGATTTTAAATCAATCGCAAATGAAAATCCTACATTTGAATATATAGAAAAAAGTAAATCTAAATTAAATGGAAGTTTCTTATCAGTAGGAAAAAGTAATTATCTCGTTGGAGCGCTTAGCAATTCTTATGTTGGTCAAGTTATTGGTCCGATTCCAACAGTGCGTGGGCAAGCTTTTGTAAGAGTTCTAAACATTGATGAAATAAATCAAGCTAATTATGACCAGATGAAAGAGTCAATAAAGTTTAGCTTATTGATAAACAGACAGAATATTTCATGGGATGACTGGATTTTAAGTCTTCGCGATAATGCTAAAATTAAAGACTATAGATACGATTTCTACTAATCTTCTCTGAACACACCAAGCTTGTCATATCTTGAAACTCTAGATTCTAAGAAATCACTACTTAAGTTATTTTGTAATTCTTTTATTTCGCTTAAAATTGTTTCCTTAAGAATATCTGCAGTAGCATCAAAATGTCTGTGTGCACCTCCAGAAGGCTCGTAAATAATCATATTACAAATATTATGTTCCATCAAATCTTTAGGAGTGAGCTTTAAGGATTTAGCAGCTTCTGGTGCTTTTGAAGAATCTTTCCATAAAATAGATGCACAACCCTCTGGACTTATAACAGAAAACCAAGTATTCTCAAGCATAATCATCTTATCGCAAAGTCCAATACCTAATGCGCCACCGCTAGCTCCCTCTCCAATTACAATCGATAAAATTTGAGTTTTAATTGAAGCCATTTCAAAAAGATTATTTGCTATGGCATACCCTTGTCCCCTTTCTTCAGCTCCAATACCTGGGTCTGCTCCTGGGGTGTCAATCAATGTAATTATAGGCAATTTAAATTTCTCAGCTAACTTCATAACTCTTAATGCTTTTCTATAACCCTCAGGTTTCATCATTCCAAAATTTCTAAAAATATTATCTTTAGTATTTCTTCCTTTTTGTTGACCTATAATGGCAACCTTTACTTTGTCGATGATTCCAATTCCTGCAACAACTGCGTTATCATCTGCAAAAGCTTTGTCTCCATGCAATTCTGTGAAATTGTCACACCAAGCATTGATGTAATCTAGGGTATAAGGTCTATTTGGATGTCTGGCTAGTTGGACAGTCTCCCAAGGAGATAAATCTGCAAAAATTTCTTTTTCCAAATTTTCCCTTTCAACAATTAAATCTTTTAATTGTTTTGAATCAGATTCGGATGTTGTCAATTTTTCAATTTCAAAATCTAAATCTTTTAACGGTTTTTCAAATGGTAAATAATGTCTTTTCATCTTTTTAACCTTAGCAGTCTCCATAAACCAAACAACCAAACCTTAAATACTGCCTCTATCATTACAGTCTTACTCATTTTTGATTCTCCAACAGTTCGGTCTGTAAAAACTATAGGATGCTCAATCAACTTACAACCTTTTTGAAAAGCTCTAAAAGAAGTCTCAATTTGAAAACAATATCCCTGTGAAGAACATTCCTGAAAATTAATTCTATCTAAAGTATCTTTTGTCCAACCTTTGAATCCAGCTGTCAAGTCTTTTACAGGAACACCTGTAATTATTCTTGCATAGATATTAGCAAAATAACTGATGTACAACCTTCTGATTGGCCAATTAATTACTCTCAAACCTCCTTCATACCTACTTCCAATAACAAGATCATTACTTTCTAATAAATCCAACATAGGATTAATTTCTTTAGGATCGTGAGATAAGTCTGCATCCATTTGAATTATTTTTTGATAGTTATTTTTTAAAGACCATGAAAAGCCTTCAACATATGCTGAGCCTAAACCTTTTTTTGATTTACGCTCAATTATAAAAATTTTTTCATTATTTAAATCTTTAACAATTTTCGCAGTTCCATCAGGAGAATTATCATCAACGATAAGAATATTTAAATCACTTCTTTGGGCTAAAACTAAATTAATAGTTTTAATAATATTTTTTGATTCATTGTAAGTTGGTAGGATAACTAAGTTTTTCATTTAATTGATATCTATTGTTTTAGCAATCATTTCCATTTGGCGCATATAAAATGCTTTTTTTCCTCCAGGATTAAAAACTATATAACTTATATAAAAGGTTCTATCATTTTCATAATCATAAAAAATATATCCTTGAAAAGGACCTCCTTTAGCATCATCAATTGATTCCCATAAACCAAAAATTCTATAAGCTGATTCATCATTGAAATCATCAAATTCAATATTCAAATAATCTTGATTATATCTAATAGAACTAAAATGCTCTTGAGGAAATTCTAGGAGATATTCTAAAGCATCTTCCTTGCTAAAATGATTTCCATCTCTCCAATGAACAGCAATCCATCTAAATGGAAGTTCTTGCCCAATCCAAAAAAATGATTTATCACTATCATTTCTTATCAATTCCCATCCCCATGGAATTTTCATTGTCCAATCATATGATCTATAGATTTCTGACTCTAATTCTTCCTGTCTTTCATTTTCTAAGAAATATTGAGCTTGTTTTTTGAAAAAATTTTCATCGAATTGTTGTTTTATGAAAGTGCTATTCTGAACCAGGTAATCATTTATTTGCTCATAATCATTACCACTTATAATCATAAATAATTGATTTTTAGCGAATTGATTTCTTGATAAAATTAAAGGAGTATCATTTAGTGTTTTTTTAAATGCACTTTCTCCTAATAAATCTTTGGTTAGCTTAGTTGCAGGATTTAGCTCATAATCACCAATAGATGCAATTACAAGATTTGTCTGAGTTTTAAGTGCTGAAAAGCTCTCTGGTTCAGCAAATTTAATATTATAGAATAATTCAGGAGATGGGGTTAAAAGAGTGTCATTGAAAACAATGGATAATAAAGAACTTATTTTTTCTCTATCTTCCTTTGCAGCTAGTACAACAATATCATCGTTTCCACCAATAGCATCTCGTTTATAGTCACAGGCTTGTGATGTAAATAAAAATATTAAAATAATTAATATTCTATTCATCTCTAATCCTTTGAAACTCATAGATAACAACCAAAATAATCGATAATAGCAAAAAGGCTATCATTGGCTCCCAAGTGATGAAAGGATATCTAACAAATCTATCACTTGCAGTTGGTGGTGGTTGAACCACAGAATCTTGAGTACTTATATTTGCAGCATATTCAATTGACGTATTTCCATGTGGATTATAATAACTTAAATTAATCTCAGATGATGATGATTTTGAAAAATCATTAATAATTCCCTGGAAAAATGTTAGACCATTTTGATCTCTAACTCTTTCAAGAGAAAAACCTTCAGCATTAACTGTAAAATCTTCTGAAGCGAAAGGTATTTGAACTCCCAAAATAAAAGTTTTAATTATTTGATTAGATCCAAAATCATATGAAAATCTTCTTGGACCGGGATCTTTGATAAATCTATCTAAAAATAAATAAATAGTGTGATTTCCATCCTGATTGATAGCTTGCAAAGAATTTTCGTTTGTTTTCAAAATTTGTTCAAATTCTAATCCGTCTCCAGATACTGTATAAAGCACAGAATCTATATCTGAAGATACAGGGAATTCAATTTCATCACTTCCATATTTATCAAACTTATATTCTATTGCTACCCCAGGATAAGAGAATTCAGGATAAATTGTTACTGATAAGGTATCAATAGTTGTTTGAGCAAAAATTTGGCTTATCACCATCAAATAAAAACATATTTTTTTCATAGGCTAAGTTAACTGAAAAATAACAAATAAATCATAAAATGCATGAGTTAAAGCAACAATACCGAAACCGCGGTTTATATATATCAACGATAAATAAACACCTGCAATAAATCTTAAAGTAAATGATAATGGAGTAAATGACTCGATTCCAATATAATGAAATGATGAAAATAGAATTGAACTAAAAATAATCGATAGAATTAGGGAAGAAGATTCATTGGTTTTGAAAATGAATGAAAATGATTTTGTTAAAATAAATAATAATAAAAAACGGAAAATAAGCTCTTCATATAACCCTGCACCAATAGATAAAATGATATTATTTATTACATTAGTTGTCAAACCCTGAATTAGATAGATATTTTGAAGAACTAACAATAAAACACCTGCATAAAGCAAAGATTCTATAATCATAATTAAAATATATTTAATAGATATATCAAACGTTTTAAAATTTTTTCTTTGACTGAAAAGAACAAAAAAAAGTACAATTATAAAAATAGAACTAGCTGCATAGTATCCGTTCAATCCTAGCATTTTTATAAATTCTTCAATTAAAACATCTGCTCCGTTTTTAGAAAACACTATATCTGCTTGGAACAAAAAGAAAATTCCTATTTCATAAATTATAAAGAGAGGTAAAGTGACAAGTAGGCTATAAAATAAAGATTTAGATTTAAAAAAATATTCAGAAAACATGCTATATTTTAAGAACTGCCAATAGGGCTTCCTGAGGAACTTCAACCCTTCCGATCATTCGCATTCTTTTTTTACCCTTTTTCTGCTTTTGAAGTAATTTATTTTTTCTAGTAACATCTCCACCGTAGAGTTTTTCAGTAACATTTTTTCTAAACGGAGCAATATTAGTTCTTGCAATAACCCTTGATCCTATTGAAGCTTGAATAGGGATCTGAATTTGATGCCTTGGAATTAACTCCTTTAATTTCTGGCATAAGGCTAAACCTCTATGATAAGAGTCTTTCTTGGCACATATCATTGATAATGCATCAACGGGTTCTTTATTTATTAAAATATCTAGCTTATCGAGCTTGCTAGTTTGATATTCTTTAAATGTGTAGTCAAATGAAGCGTAACCTTTTGAGCCGGATTTCATTTTATCATAGAAATCAAAAAGAATTTCACCTAAAGGTAGTTCATATATAAGTTGCACTTTTGATTTAGATAAATATTGAGTGGATTTGTATTTCCCTCTTTTCTCTTCACATATCTTCATTACATTGCCTATATAATCAACAGGAGTAAGAATTTCTGCTGTAACAATAGGCTCCATTAAACTTTCAAGGAATTTTGGTTCAGGTAATAAAGCAGGACGTTGAACCTCAACTTGAGAACCGTCTTTTAGATTAGCCAAATATTTTACATTTGGACTGGTGGTAACAATTGAAAGGTCGAATTCCCTTTCCAATCTTTCTTGAATGATTTCCATATGAAGCAACCCAAGGAATCCACATCTATAACCAAAACCAAGCGCATCACTCACCTCTGGTTCAAAAGATAGCGAAGCATCATTCAGCTTAAGTTTTTCAAGTGCTGTTCGTAAATCGTCATAATCTCCAGCATCCGATGGAAAAAGACCTGAAAAAACCATAGGTTTTATCTTTTGGAATCCAGGTAAAGGGTTTTTACAAGGCTTGTTAAAATTTGTAACGGTGTCTCCTGCTAAAACATGTTCAATATCTCTGACATTCGCTATTATATATCCTACTTCTCCAGCTTTAATGGAATCTGCTTTTTTTCTTTCAATAACGAAGTGACCTACTTCATCTACATCATAGTGTGTATTATGCGCAAAAAACTTAATTCTACTACCTTTTTTCAATGAACCTTCGTATACCCTTACATAAGCAACAACTCCTCTATATCTATCATATATTGAGTCAAAAATTAAACCTTTAAATTCTTCATTTTTTGGTTCATCAGGAGAAGGTATTTTATCAATGATTGTTGTTAAAATATCTTCAATTCCTTCTCCTGTTTTAGCGCTTGCTAGTAAAATATCATCCTTTGAACAACCAACTAATTCAATAATTTGAGATGTAACATTTTCGATATCGGCATTAGGTAAATCAACTTTATTTATAACAGGTATAATTTCTAAATCATTATCAATAGCTAGTAAATAATTTGTGACAGTTTGAGCTTCTATTCCTTGAGCTGCATCTACAATTAACAATGCACCTTCACTTGCAGATAGTGTTCTTGAAACTTCATAAGTAAAATCAACATGACCTGGAGTATCAATTAAATTTAAAATATGTCCATTATAATCAATTCGAATCGAATGACTTTTAATGGTAATACCTCTTTCTCTTTCCAGTTCCATATTATCTAAAACTTGATCTTGCATCTTCTTCTTTGAAATGGTTCCAGTATGCTCAAGAAGTCTATCGGCAAGTGTGGACTTACCGTGATCTATATGTGCAATAATACAGAAATTTCTTATAGGTTTTGTCGTACTACTCATGAAAATGATTTACAATTGGAATTCTTCTTCCAATACCAAAAGCTTTTTTGCTTACTCTTAAAACTGGAGCAGCTTGTCTTCTTTTATGTTCATTAATATTTATCTTCTTTTTAAGGCTTAAATATTGTTCATTTTGCTCATTTCCATCTCCGAAAACAATTTTATCTACAATTGGACTAATTAAATCATAATCAAATGGATCAACCTGATTAGGAGCAAGCTCTGCTGATGGTTCTTTATTTATAATATTGTTAGGAATAGTTTCATTATCTTGATTAATCCACTTTGAAAGCTCATATACTTCAGTTTTGTTTAAATCTCCAATAGCTGATAAGCCTCCACTCATATCTCCGTATAAAGTACAATATCCAAGCGCCAATTCTGTTTTATTTCCTGTCGATAAAACTAAGGAGCCAAACTTGTTTGAAAATGCCATTAAAATATTTCCCCTTATTCTTGATTGAATATTTTCTTCAGCTACATTTGGATTTGACCCATCAAAATGTACATTCATAACATCTAAATAAGCTTGAAATAAGCTATCAATGTCTACTGTTTTAAAATTTGTATCAAGATTTTTAGCTAATTGTTTCGCATCACTTTTACTATGATCACTTGAAAACCTTGAAGGCATTGAAATCAAAGATACATTTTCTGAACCAAGAGCATCTACAGCAAGACAAGCTACCAACGCTGAATCAATACCTCCACTTAGTCCAATAACAGCTTTTTCATGTCCTGTTTTAATGAAATAATCCTTTATTCCTAAAGATAATGCCTTAAATAACTGCTCATTTGGAGAAATATTTTCAATTAATTCTTTTGTTTTGAGATCGGTTATTAGAATTTTTTCTTCAAAACCACTAGCAATGTCAATTAATTCCAATTTGCTGTTAAAAACCATCGAGAAACCATCAAAAATCAATTCATCTTGGCCACCAACAAGATTGCAATAAATAAATGGACAATTTGCATCCTTGTATTTGCTTTGAATTAATTTCATCCTGTCATTTTTTCTATCTTTTGCAAATGGAGAAGCTGAAATATTAATAATCAAATCAGGGTTATTTTCAATAATCTCTCCTGATATTTTTCGTTCATATTCATCTTCCCATAAATCTTCACAAATTTGTAACGCAATTTTGTAATCAGAATTATTTACTTTTAAATCAAATATTCCAACTGAATCACCGCTATGAAAATATCTTCTTTCATCAAATACATCATAATTTGGTAAATGAATTTTGTGATATTTATAAACTATTTCTCCATCTTGGCACACAGCAGCTGCATTGAATTTTTTATTATCCTCAAAATCAACATAACCCAAAATACATGGAATGGTTATTGACTTAGCAAGCTCATTCAAGCAGGAAATATTTTGACTAATAAATTCTTTATTATTGAGAAGATCTTGAGGGGGATAACCTGTTATAGACATTTCTGGAAAGACTACTAAGTCTGCACCTTTTTCTACTGCGGATTTATAGTTTTTAGAAATTATATCAATATTTTTTTGAAAATTTCCTAATGTAGGGTTTATTTGACAAACTGCAACATTTAATGCTTTAGACACTTATCCACTTCCTCAATTAAAGAATCTATAGTTTTAACTTGAATTGATTTTGGAATATCCCAACTATTGTAAGCAATTAATTGCTTTTCTTGAGCTAATGTGAAGGCTATTTCACTAAGTGTTCCATAGGCTCCAGAAATTGCAACACCTAAATCGCAATTATAGCTAATTAAGGCATTTCTAGTTATATCCAATCCAGTTGAAATTGGAATACTGAGATATTCATTTCCAGTTTTAAAATCTTTGTCTTTTAAAATTCCAATACATGTTCCACCACCAAGTGATACGCCTTTAGCAATAGCTTCCATTACACCTTCACCACCGCCGCAGAAAACCAACCAATTTTTTTCGGCCATTCGTTTCCCAATTTCTACGGTATCTTTATAAATTTCTTCTGAAATAAACCTTCCTCCAAAAACAGCAATTCTTCCATCAAATTTCATTATGGCTCCAATCTTCCCATTGTTCTTGGAAAAGGAATGGTTTGTCTTACATGATCTATTCCACATATCCATGAAACTGTTCTTTCAAGCCCCAATCCAAATCCGGAATGAGTAACAGAACCATATTTTCTTAAGTCTAAATACCACTTAAATGCGCTTAAAGGCAGTCCATGATCTTCTATTCTCTTTACCAAAGTGTCGTGATCATCTTCTCTTTGTCCCCCACCAACTATTTCACCGTAACCTTCTGGCGCAATAACATCTACCCCTAAAGCAAGTTTGTCAGAATCATCTCTTTTCATATAAAAAGCTTTGGTTTCATGAGGCCAGCTATGTATCATCACAGGGCTATCAAACTTTGAAGCAATCAATTCTTCATCCGGTGCTCCAAAATCACTACCGTACTTAAATTCTTGACCATTATCATGTAAGAGCTTAACAGCTTCATCATAGGTTATTCGAGGAAATGGAGATTTTACTTTCTCAAGCAAAGTAATATCTCTTTCCAAAATTTTTAACTCTTCTTTACAATTTTCAATACTTTGAGAAACAATATGAACAATAAATTCCTCAATCAAATCCATATTATCTTTTAAATCATAAAATGCCATTTCTGGTTCTACCATCCAAAATTCTGTTAAATGTTTTCTCGTTTTTGATTTTTCAGCCCTAAAACATGGACCAAAACAATATGTTTTTCCAAAGGCCATTGCCCCGGCTTCCTGATATAGCTGTCCACTTTGAGTTAAATAAGCTGATCTATTAAAATATTCAGTTTCAAATAATGTTGTAGTGCCTTCAACAGCATTTCCAGTAAACATAGGTGAATCAATTAACACAAAATCTTTGGTATCAAAAAAATCTCTAATTGATTTAATTACATTTTGACGAACTTTCATTATGGCGTACTGTTTCTTTGATCGTAACCAAAGGTGTCTATTGTCCATCAAAAAGCTTACACCGTGCTCTTTCAAAGCAATCGGATATTCTTCAGCAATATGGATTACTTCCATATCTTTTACTAGAATCTCAACCCCCAAATCAGAACGAGAGTCCTCTTGAATAATTCCCTTAACAGTTACAGATGATTCTTGAGTAAGACTAGATTCAAGTTCAAAAACATCAGAAGAAACATCATTGCTTGTAACAACGCATTGGACAAAACCTGTACCATCTCTAACGATTGCAAACCAAATTTTTCCAACAGATCTAAGATTATAAATCCATCCATTTAGCTGGACTTCTTCTCCTATAAAATCTTTTAATTTATTTATTGATATATTTTTCATTTTCTTTACCATGTAGAAAGGATTGAATTTACAACATCTGATGCAATTTTGTTAATGGCAATATTAATTGCCAATTCTCGTGAATCTCCAAATTCATCATCATCATTTTCATCAAGAATCCCATCGTTATCATTATCTATTCCATCCGAAGAAGGATCATTATTTATACTATAATTTCCAAAACCTGTAAAAGTTTTTTCAATTAAATTTTTTTCATTTTCATTATCAACCCATAAAATTTTTAAAGAGATTGAAAATCGATACTCATCTACCTGTTCATTGCTATCAAATGTAAAAGGTCCATCGGTAGCACTGGTTATCACTCCCAGAATAGTACTATCACTATTGCTATCATCTGTAATTTTTAAAATATTTTGAATAGCAATTTCTTGCGTTATTTTTGAAGTTAAATTTTCAGAAATCTCAAATTCCGCAGTATTATTTTCCATTAATGGGATATAAACGTTTTTTATATTGGCTGGAATCGATCCTGCCATGGAATAATAACTACATCCAACAAGCATGAAAATTGATATAGAATTAATTATCTTTTTTAATTTTCTTTTCAAGACCATAATCATTTATTTTTCTATAAAGAGTTCTTTCACTCATATCAAGTGATTTAGCTGCGGCTCTTCTATTGTTATTAAAATGTTCTAAAGTTCTTATAATCATTTCTTTTTCAAGATCCTTAGTGTTAAAAGCTCCAATCATCTTACCTTTAATAAGATTTTCATTCTCATCAAATATTTCATTATCCTGAATTGCTGAACCAAATGATTGATTAATGCTTCTCGATGAATTTAATTCAGAAAAACTAGATTCTTTCATCATTAATTTTAAATCTTCAATGTCCTGTCTTAAGAAAAGTAGTTGACGTAGAATTAGTTCTCTTTCTGCTTGATCAGGATCTCTGTTTACAACTACAGGTAGAGAGGTATTATTTTCCATAGGCTCAATTTTATCTCCAATCAACTTATTAGCAACCATATCTGCAGTAATTCTTTCACCTTTCTGCAAGATTAAAATACTTTCTACAAAGTTTCTCAATTCTCTTACATTTCCTGGCCAATGATAATCCTGCATTTCTTTAATTGATTCAGGCGTAAAGCCTTTATACTTAATATCATTTGTTCTGCTAAATTGCAATGCAAACCTATCCACTAGTAGCCTAATATCATTTGCTCTTTTCCTCAATGGTGGAATATTGATTGTTACGGTTTTCAATCTGTAGTACAAATCTTGCCTAAATTTCCCTTCTTGGACTAGTTTTGCCAAATCCTTGTTCGTTGCAGCAATAACTCTTACATCTGTTTTCTTTGTTACAGAATCACCCACTCTCATAAACTCACCTGATTCTAAGACTCGAAGAACTTTAACCTGAGTCTCCAATGGCATATCACCAATTTCATCTAAAAAAATTGTTCCCTTATTAGCTGTTTCAAAGTATCCTTTTCTGGAATCTGCAGCATCTGTATAAGCCCCTTTTTTATGTCCAAAAAGCTCACTTTCTATGATTCCTTCTGGAATAGCTCCACAATTAACAATTACAAGCTCACTTGATGCACGCTTACTGCCTAAATGTAATGCTTTGCTTACTAATTCTTTTCCAGTTCCTGACTCTCCATTAATTAAAACTGAAATATCTACATTTGCTACTTGGGCAACCATTTCTAAAACCTGATTAATAGCATTGCTTTCTCCAATAATACCAGCTTTTTGTTTAATTAAATCTATATTCATAATATCTCCGTTGATTATAACTTAATTTCTTTTTCTAGTTTGTTCATTTCATCTCTTAGCTTGGCTGCTTTTTCAAATTCTAAATTTTCAGCTGCTTCAAGCATCTCTTCTCTGATCATTTCTACAACAATTTTTTTATCCTCCAATAAAAACTTATCCGTCGCAACATCTCTTTTAACTTCAATTTCACTATCTCTGTAAGATTCAGCTACTCTAGTTGATTGCATAATTTCTTCAACTGATTTTTTAACAGTTTTTGGAGTGATGTTATTTTCTTTATTGAATTTCATTTGAATTTTTCTTCTTCGATCAGTTTCATCAATCAAATATTTCATCGAATCTGTTATTTTATCAGCATATAAAATTACCTTACCTTGCTCATGTCGAGCTGCCCTACCTGCTGTTTGAACCAATGAACTTTTAGATCTAAGAAATCCCTCCTTATCAGCATCTAAAATTGCGACCAATGATACTTCAGGAAGATCTAATCCTTCTCTTAATAGATTGATTCCAACTAAAACATCAAAATCACCTAATCTTAAATCTCTTAAAATTTTAACTCTTTCAATAGTTTTCACTTCTGAATGAAGATATCGAACTCTTAAACCGACAGAACTTAAATACTCGGATAGGTCTTCAGCCATTTTCTTAGTTAATGTAGTAACTAAACATCTTTCATCTTTTGACGACCTAATCTTTATCTCTGAAATAAGATCATCAATTTGACCAGCAGAAGGTCTAATCATCAACTCAGGATCTACCAATCCAGTAGGCCTATTAATTAATTCAGTAATTGCCCCCTGAGAGAGTTCTAGCTCTCTATGTGATGGAGTTGCTGATGCGTAAATAACTTGATTTTGAAGTGTTGAAAATTCATCTGATTTTAATGGTCTATTATCATACGCTGAGGGTAATCTAAACCCATAATCAATCAAATTATCTTTACGCTTTCTATCTCCACCATACATAGCCTGGATTTGAGGTAAAGTAACGTGAGACTCATCTATTACAGTTAAAAAATCTTCAGGAAAAAAATCAATCAATGTAAAAGGTCTTTCGCCTTCTTTCCTTCCATCAAAATATCTTGAATAATTTTCAATACCAGAACAATATCCAATCTCTTGGATCATTTCAATATCAAAATTAGTTCTTTGACTAATTCTTTGTTCTTCTAAAAACTTTTCGTTTTCATTAAAGAACTTAGTCCTTTCAATTAAGTCTCTTTTTATCTCTTTAATAACCGAATCATTTTTATCTTTATCAGAAATGAAATGTCTTGCTGGATATAGGTAAAATTCATCATGCTCAGAATGTTCTTCTCCTGTTAAAGGATCAAATGATACTATTGATTGAATAATATTGTCAAAAATATCAACTCTGATAGCCTTATCCTCATATGCTGGAAAGATTTCAAAAATATCTCCTAAAATCCTAAAATTACATCTCTCTAAAACTTGATCATTTCTTTGATAATAAATATCGACAAGGTATTCAGTTAAGCTAGACCTGCTAATAGAATCATCAAGCTTTAAATGAACCACTTGCTTCTTCCATTCTTTTGGATTACCTAAACCATATATACATGAAACAGAGCTAACGACAATGACATCTTTCCTTTGAAGTAAAGAGCTGGTTGCTTTTAATCTTAAACGATCTATTTCTTCATTCATTGAAAAGTCTTTTTCTATAAATGTATCAGTTACTGGCATATATGATTCAGGCTGATAATAGTCGTAATAGCTAATAAAGTATTCAACAGCATTATTTGGAAATAAGTTTTTGAATTCTCCGTAGAGCTGAGCTGCTAAAGTTTTATTATGAGAAATAACTAAAGTCGGCTTTTGAACTTCCTCAATTACCTTTGCAATTGTATATGTTTTTCCTGAACCTGTTACACCAAGCAAAGTCTGATGAGAAGCATTTTCCTTCAATCCATCTGACAGTTCAGATATAGCTGTTGGCTGGTCTCCTGCTGGAGAAAATTTTGATTCTACTTTAAAGTCTGCCATAATGACCAATAATTTAAATATTATTAACGATAAAGTAAAATAATATGTATGACAATTATGTAGATTTTTATTTTATTTTAAGGAAAAATCTTAGATAATCAAGAAGACTAATAAATAGTAAAATAGCGGCAATATTTAATAACACAGGCGTAATATAATATATACTCTGAACCTTAAATGCAAAAATACATAATGCAGCTCCTAAAAAACATACTCCTGTTTTCCCTAAAATATTGGAACCATAAACTGTTTTTAATTTTGGTAAATACCATAATGAAAATATTAAAATTGTTAATTGTCTTAAAAAATAAAAGATCATAAACCAAGTTGAGATTAGACCTTCTTGATTAAAAAGGATTATAAAAGCAAATAGCGTAATTCCATCTGCAATTGGATCAAGTGTCTTGCCAAGCTCTGATTTCTGGTCAAGAATTCTAGCAGCAATTCCATCTAGAAAATCTGATAATAATGATACAAAAAGTATTATTAAGAAATACGATTGCATTCCATTCTTGTAAGTTATAATCATTGGAGCAATAAGAAAAAATCTCAGAATTGTAATTAGATTAGGGACAAGAAATATATCGCTAACTTTGAATAATTTACTCATATAATTCCTTTAAAATTTTTTCTGTGGAGCCAGAATTTTCAGTTACAAAAGATTTACAATTTTTTGATGAATTATTGTAATTATTTTTATCTAAAAGCCAATTTATTTTTTCAGTAAATAGCTCATAAGAATCGACGGAAAAACCACCTGAAACATCTATTAAACCTTCAGCGTCAGATTTATTAGAATTAAGAAAATTTGAACCAAAAATAACTGGATTTGAAGCAGCTGCGGGCTCAATGATATTATGTATTCCCGATTTAGAAAAGCCTCCTCCAACATAAGTTATAGTACTTTGTGCATATAATTTTGAAAGAAAACCTACTTTATTAACAATAATATACTTTTCTTCAAATTGGTTAAAATTTTGATATTGATTTATTTTTTTGAATGATAAATCATTATTCTCTAATGCAGAAAAATAGTAATTCAAATGGTAATCAGTTACTTCATGCGGAACAATTATCACTTTTTCAAAATGATTAACTAATGGAGAATTAATAAACTTTTCAAAAATAATTTTATTGTCTTCATCCCACATACTTGCAAAAATCAATATATTACCTTCATCCTGTCTAGAAGAATCAAGTTTGTATTCAACATTTTCTAAATTATTTAATATTCTATCATATCGAGGATTTCCAATTTTATAAATTTCATCATTTGAAATATTCATTTTTATTTGATGATAATCATCATCACTTACACAAAATATCTTATTAAACATTTTCAAAAATATGTTATATGATTTTCTATATCTTGCTGATGTTAAAACTGTTGAAATATTTAACTGATTTGCCGCAAATAAAAAACTTGGCCAAAAATCACTTGAAGTAAAGAAAATTTTATTAGGTTTTACTATCCTTAAAGCTCTAAATGATGAAAAAATAAAATCAAATGGTAAATAAATTTTCAAATCAATATTTCTATCATTTACATTTTCAAATCCTGATGGTGAAAAAAAGGAGGTTATAATTCCTATACCTTGATCTCTTTTTTTTATTTGTTCAATTAATGTCTCAACTTGTTGATATTCTCCAAAAGATGCGCAATGAAACCAATAAATCTTTGAAAACTTGTTCTTTGGGAATGATTTGAGTGCTGAAAAAGAATTAAATCTTCCAATAAATCCTTTTCTTATTTTTGTGTTAAAAATTGAAAAAATAATTGATAAAAGTAAAATAATTGGAATAGCAACAAGGTTGTATAAAAATATTAGAACCATCATAATGTTAAAGCCCTACTTACATTGCTATACACTTTTTCGCTGTCTATTTCAGTCATACAGTACTGTTCTTTTCTATAACAAGGTCTACTACCATTTTGTGAGCACGGTCTGCACCATAAATCTTTATTTTCAATGACTCTTGAGTCACTTAATGTAACTCTGGCACCTGTTTCTTTGGATGTAGGACCTAAAATCATTGTTACTGGTGTACCCATTGCTTCAGAAATATGTAAAAGACCAGTATCACTTCCTAAAGTATGCTGCGCATATTTAACTACACCCATTGCCATTCTTAAAGATGTTTTGTCTTTTAGGTTTATGATTTTGTCATGTTTAATAATTTTATCACAAATAACATCATTTGTAGATCCAAGAATAACAATTGTTGAATTAAACGAACGAATTAACTTTTTAATTAAATTATTATAATTGTCAATCGACCATTGCTTTTGACTCCACGCAGCACCTGGGACAATAGCTATATAATTATTTCCAATGTTATTTTCTCTTAAAAACTGTTTAGTTTTATCTTCCTCAAGTTGATCGATATACAAGTTTGTTTGAGGAAAAGTTTTATCTTGTCCTAATAAGGTATGATACATTTTTATATGGCTGAAGCTTTCTTCAAAATAATTTTTATAACCGTAAAACAATAGGAATCTTCTTAATCTTGGTTTTTTTATCTGCTTAAATAAATTCTTTCTTAAAAAAAGTGATAAAACTCTTGTTCTAAAAACGCTATGGATATCAAAAATTATGTCATAATTATTACTTCTTAAAAATCTTCCCAATCGAAATAGCTCATTCAATCCTAATTTTTTATCAAAAGATATAAGTTTATCAATAATTGGATGTTTTTTTACAATATCAGAGAATTCCTTTTTGATAAGAAAATGTATCTCACTATCAGGATATTTTTGTTTTACTGATTCTAGAAACGATGTTGCAAGAACAATATCACCAATTGCACTCATTCTGATGACTAAAATCTTTTTCATGTCTCATTATTAAAAAGTTTATTAGCAAACCAGGATACGGCTATACTTATTTCGTACAAGATTAACATTGGAATAGACATTATAATCAGACTAATTGGGTCTGGAGGCGTAATTATTGCAGAAAGAACAACTGTTATAGCAATAGCCTCTCTTCTGTATGTTTTTAAAAATTCTGGATTAATTAATCCAATTGAAGAAAATAAGAAGGATGCGACAGGCAATTCGAAAATTAATCCTGCTCCAATCATCAAAGATAATACAAAACTAAAATAATAATTGATTGAGAAATTGTTTTGGATATCTGCTGTTATCATTGATGCAAAAAAATCTAAAGAAAAAGGTAAGATTACCTTATAAGCAAAAACACCTCCCAAAATAAAACAAATAAATGCGGTAAGGATAAGCGGAATCAGTATCTTTTTTTCTTTATCATAAAGGCCTGGAGATAAAAATTTCCAAACTTGAACTGTTATAACTGGAAGAGATAAAATAATTCCTCCAATGATAGCCAAATTCCATTTTAAAAGAAACATACCTTGAATTGTTAAAACCTGAAGGTTTAAATCTGAATTAATTTGAGAAGCAGGTTTTATAAGGATATCTACAAGAGAATTTGCAAAATTGAACGTTAAAACTGACATTAAAAGTATCGAACCTAGCGACTTTAAAATTCTCCATCTTAATTCTTCAAGATGATCTACTATCGACATATCATTATTATTCATTTTTTTCCTTGATTTCATCAACAAGCTCGTATGGTGACTTTGTTTTAATTGAGGCTTTATCAATACCATCTAAAAGAGCTGTTCTTTCCTCATTCCAAAATTGACTTAAAATATCTTTTTCAACTATTGATTTTATTCTTCGATTATATCTTAAAACTTGCTTTTCTTGTATATCTTTATTGTCTTTCATGGATTTGAAGTATGAAGTAATAGCTTGTGAAAAATCTTCAATACCCTCATCGGTTTTACAGCTTGTTTTGAAAATTGGAATTTTCTTTGAGTCTTTTTTAGTTGATGATAAAATATTATTTATAGATTTTACTAATAGATTAGAATCTTTTCTATCTGACTTATTAACAACAAATACATCGGCTAGTTCTAAAATCCCAGCTTTTAGAAGTTGAATTTCATCTCCAGATTCAGGTACGAAAACTAAAGTAGTCAGATCAGTAATTTCGGACACACTGTATTCAGATTGTCCTACTCCAACGGTTTCTATAAAAATTACATCTTTTCCACTAAATGCCAAAATATCACTAAAATCTTCTGCTAACTCAGTTACTCCACCAAGCTCTGCTCTAGATCCCATACTTCTTACAAAAACATTATCATCATTTACAGCATTATTAATTCTTACTCTATCTCCCAGAAAAGAACCGCCAGTAATTGGGCTTGAAGGATCAATTGCAATTACTCCTACCGATAAATTTTCTTTCCTTATTTGAGGAATAAGCTTGTTCATTAATGAGCTTTTACCTGCACCAGGAGGACCTGTAATTCCAATCTTCAATGATTTATGAGACTCCTTGAAGATTAGTTGGGATACTTCTTTTCTTGAAAAAACTCCATTCTCAATACCAGTCATTAGCTCAGAAATGGAAATAAAATCATTTTTTCTGGCTTTATCTGCTATTTCTTTCAAATTCTTTGACGACATAGCGTAATTTAAAGGATAAAACTTAAAACCATAATCAAATTAGAAAATTATTGACATCTATTTCTGAATAGAATAAGTTGCAACCACATTTTATGGATAGACATAAACAACAAATTAAAAGAGACAGACAAGACTTAAAGAGAAGAGCTATCAACTCTCAAAACAAGTCAAGAATGCGTACACTTATTAAAAATGTATTATCTTCTGACTCTAAAAAAGCTGCCGATGAATATTATTCAAGTGCAGTTTCATTCATTGATAAAATGGCTAGCAAAAATATTATTCATAAAAATAATGCTGCTAGACAAAAATCTAAGATTACTAATCATTTAAATTCTTTAAAATAAAGAATTACTTATCGTGACCCTGATAGTTTGGGGCTTCCTTGATAATACTTACTTCGTGAGGGTGACTTTCTTTAACTCCTGCAGATGAAATTTCAATAAATTTTTTATTTTCATATAATGACTTTAGATCTTTGGCGCCACAATAGCCCATTGAAGATTTTAAACCTCCAATTAATTGGAAAATTGTATTATTAACTGGACCTCTAAATGGAACCATTCCCTCGATTCCTTCTGGAACCAATTTTAATTCATCTTTTTCTTGTTGAAAATATCTTTCACCGCCCCCTTCTTTCATTGCAGCTAGCGAACCCATTCCTCTATAAGACTTATATCTTCTTCCTTCATAAACAATAGTCTCTCCTGGACTTTCATCCATGCCAGCAAGCATACCTCCAAGCATTACTACATTTGCACCAGCAGCCAAAGATTTTGCAATATCTCCACTATACCTAATACCACCGTCTGCAATAATAGGTATTTTGTGCTTTAATCCAACCTGAGCACAGTCCATAACTGCTGATAGCTGTGGTACTCCAACTCCAGCAATGATTCTTGTAGTGCAACTAGAGCCTGCGCCGATGCCAATTTTTACACAATCTGCACCAGCTTTTATCAAATCTTCTGTTGCTTCAGGGGTTGCTACATTTCCCGCAATTAAATCTAAATTTGGAAATTCTTTTTTTACTTCTTTAACTAATTTTAAAACAAATTCAGAGTGACCATGTGCTGTATCAACAACAATTGCATCTACTCCTACTTTTATGAGAGCTTTAATCCTTTCTTGCCAATCGTCTCTGACACTTATTGCAGCTGCAACTCTTAATCTTCCATTTTTATCTTTAGTAGAAAAAGGAAATTCCTCTTTCTTGGTTAAATCTTTAACAGTAATTAAACCATCAAGATTATTTTGCTTATCAACAACTAACAATCTTTCAATTCTGTGTTTTTGAAGAATCTTTTTAGCATCTTCGTTGCTTGTATCAGAGTCAACTGTAATTAAATTTTTTGAAGTCATTCTATCTTTAACAAAAGTATTAAGATCTGATTCAAAACGAATATCTCTTTTTGTAATAATTCCTACTAATTTACCTTTTGATAAAACAGGTAAACCTCCAATAGAATATTGTTCCATTAGTTGTTTTGCATCTCGTACAGTCTTTTCTTCATCTAAAGTAATAGGATTTCTAATCATACCACTTTCATATCTTTTCACCTTATCTACCATTAAAGCTTGATCTTCAATACTTAAATTTTTGTGAATAACACCGATACCTCCTTGTCTTGCCAAGGCAATTGCCATATCAGATTCAGTGACTGTATCCATAGCTGCGCTCATTATAGGAATATTTAAAGTAATATTTCTTGTAAGATTAGTAGCGCAATTCACTTCTTTCGGTAAAACAGAGGATCTTCTAGGAACTAATAAAACATCATCAAATGTTAATTTCTTTTCAAAGTTATTTGACATAAATATCTCCGGGCGTAATTAGTGGAATGGCTTGTATAACCAACTTTTTAGAACAAAAAGCTTTGACTAAGGTCAACATTGAACAATTTAACAAAAAAGATAAAAAAAACCAGGATATTATTAAGCCTGATCAAACCTTAGAAAATCATACTTTCTTTTAGAGGAAAAATAGTAATACATATTAAAAAAGAGGAAGTATGAAAGTCCAATAAATGCAAACCAAAATTCCTTAGTGGCAATGAAAATAAACATTATCAAAGGAAGATATTTTTGAGCGTAAATAATTAATTTTTTTGATTTAAATGCTAAAGAAAAAATTAAAAAAGGTAGGAATACTGCAGAACTTGTAGCGAGGACAGGTTCATTTGAGCTTACTGATAACAATAAAACAATAACCGTTAAAGATAGAGCTAAAAATATACTGAAATAACTATCTGATCTGTAAATAACATATAGAATAACATTCATCAAAAAAAATGCAATCATCATTTTTCCAAAAAAGATAATATCAATGAAAGAGAATAAAGCTAAAAAAAGTAGGAAGTTTGTTTGAAAATCAGACTTTACTGTCCTGAAAGGACCAAAAGTATCAAATCTTTTCATTAGCCAAAGAAATAATAAAGTATGAAAAAGAATATTTGCTATACCAATCCAGTCTTCTTTAATCATCGAAAAGATATAATTTGTGTTCAAATTAATTTCCATTGATCTGAAAATAGCAATATCAAAACTCTTAACTAAGTAGTGCTGATATGCAAACATACACCACATTGGAAAAAACATTTCTAATCTGTCGATAAATTCTTTATCAAAAGATTTAAAAATGTTTTGCAGAAAATTAAACTGATTTGAATCTTCTGGAAAAAGTCTTCTTATCATTTAATTTATATCCATCCAATTGAGTATAGGAAAACAAGGAAAATAAGTACTGGACAAATATATCTTACAGTGAAACTAAATGCAGACTTAAATCCTTTTGATTTCACAATTCCATTACCAAAATATATAGAATTTGATTCACCAATTAATAAATTTCTAATAACCTCATCAATGCCCCATACATATCCAGCAAAAACTGCTAAGAAAAATCCTCCAAAAGGTAATAGAAGATTTGATGCTAAATAATCAGCAATATCAAAAAATGTAAAGGCTTTATCTTGTAAGTTAAAAGTATAGTCAGAAAGAACATTGAATGACAATGCACATGGAATAGCTGCAAGATATACTAAACCAGCCATCATTAATACTGCTTTCTTTCTAGACATTTTCCTCTCATCAACTAAATAAGCAACGCTTACCTCTAATATTGAAATTCCAGATGTAACTGCAGCGATAGAGAGCAATAAAAAGAATAAGAATGCAAATATATACCCTCCAACTAAGTTTGATAATAATGGTGGTAGTACATGAAACACTAGACCGGGTCCAGCTGTAGGATCATAACCCGACGAAAATACTACAGTGAATATTGCTACACCTGCAAAAATAGCAATGACAGTATCTAAAAATGCAACTAAATACGATGCATTAACAATATCGTCTTTGTCAGATAAATAACTTCCGTATGTCATCATTGCTCCCATACCTAAACTCAAAGTAAAAAAAGCATGTCCTAAAGCTAGGAGGAATGTCTGGCCATTAATCTTGGACCAATCTGGCTGAAATAAGAATGATACACCTTTATTTGCATCTGGGAGAATTAATCCTTGGACAACCAATATCATCAAAATAAATAACAATATTGGCATAAGAAACTTACTTGCTTTTTCAAGACCTGCCCTTACTCCTGATAAAAGAATAAAGACAACAATAGATAAAAATAAAGTATGGTATCCTAAAACCCATAAAGGACTACTATTTCTTAAATTAAAGAAATCTCCTGCAGTTGAAGGATTTGCAAATGCTGGAGTATTAAAAGTCCCTACTAACGCTTCATATGTATAAGCCAAAGACCATCCACCAACAACACTATAAAATGATAAAATGGTAAAACTTGCTAAGACACCCAAAGCTCCTACATATTTCCAAAAAGGATTATTTGTAAGCGTTTTAAATGCTCCTACAGGATTTTTTTTAGTAGTTCTACCTAACAGTATTTCAATGTTAAGAATTGGTAAACCAATTAAAACAATACAAATTAAATAAATAAATAGGAACGCAGCTCCTCCATTTTCTCCAGCTATATATGGAAATTTCCAAATATTTCCAAGACCAACAGCTGATCCTGCAGCTGCTAAAATGAAACTAGCTTTTGAACTCCATTGCTCTCTATTATTTTCCATCAATATCTCCTGTATCTGATTGTGGATCATTTTCTTTAACTATTTTATCAAAATCATCTAGATGTGCCTCAACAACAGAATCTAGAATTCCATAAAAATACAATCCAATTGCTATCCAAGCAAAACGATTTCTCTCTCTTAAATAATAATCTTGAGATTTGTCATAACTCTCATTGTAGTCTTTGTATTTTTTTCTATTTTCGTTAAAACTATATAAAGAAAAAAGTTCAGCAGCAATTAAAGTATATCCTTTGATTTTTTGGTCATTGTATAACTGCCCTACACCGGGAAAAATCAACGACTTTTTTAATGCCACATTAGGATCTTTTGCTTGTTCTTCTTCAGTTCTAAAATCAATCTTCTGCTGAGAAAAACTTAGAGAAATTAGAATCATCCCTATGAAAATATTTTTTATTACCCTAAGCATTCTACTTCAACGCTTGCTCCCATAGGTAAACCTGCAACTTGAATTGTTGATCTAGCAGGAAATGGTTCACTTAGCCTTTTTTCAATTTCAGCATTAACCAATGGAGTAATTGACAAATCTGTTAAAAAAACTAAAAATTTTCTAACATCATTTAAAGATTTTCCATTATCCGATAAAACAGCTTCAAGATTATCAAAAACTTGTATAACCTCCTTTTCGACGCTTTTATTGTTCAAAGTACCATTTTTAGGGTCAATCGGAATCTGTCCTGAGGTTATCCATCCTCCAGAAGACAATTTTCTAAACATTGAGTATGGCCCAACAGGATTTGGTGATTTAAATTTTGACATAATTACTCCTCGATTTTACATAAACTTAATGTTGCAAGCCCAATTTCATCATTCATTTTTCGATGAGTTTCATCTCTAAAATCATGAATAATGAATTCTCCAACTGCAGCTACTTCCATTTCAAATAAGTGCCCCCCAAAAACTTCCATATCATGGGTTCCTAGGGTAATGTGAGCATGTAAGAATGGTTTACCATCTTTCAATGCTACATTTCCTTGAAATGATAATAACTCTAATATTTCATCAAATTTTCTATGAATATAATCTTTTGTATTAATATCGTACGCTCCAATATCAATATTTTTGACTGCTCCAATACCTGCTAATTGTCCTGAATGAATATTATTTTCAATACAAAAGTTGGTTAATGTTTCCATAACTTTTTCACCCTTCTCAACATAAACGATGAATGAATTATTTAATTTTTGAAATTGCATTATATTTCCTCCAAAATACTTAAAATTATTTTTTCAACAACTGCTTTTAAATCATCTGCATACGTATGAGGTATTCCAGCCATAGCAAAATCCTCTCTACCTCCGCCTCCGCCTTGAAGTTCTAATGCAATAGATTTTACCAAATCTCCAGCTTTTAAATTTTTAGCAATTAAGTCATCAGAGATACCAACAGATATTGTTGTTTTATTTTCAATTTCAGTAAATAAAAATATTATTCCTGAGTCTATCTTATTTTTAATTTTTTTATTCAAGCTTTTTAAATCTGAAGCGATTCCTAACTCAACTTTGCTAAAAAATAAATCAGTTCCATTAATTTCCTTTATTGGTTTACTTACTATTAAATCAACATTTACACTATCAAGTAAAATGGATTGACTTTGCTTTTCTTCTGCTTTCTTCTGCTCTGCTACTTTTTGTAATCCTAGTTCTTCTGATTTTTCCTTTAAATACAAATCAACTTGATTATGAGTGATAGCGTTTATTCTTCGAATTCCAGATGAGATTGCTTTATCATGCTTAATTTTAAATTTATTAATTTTACCTGTACTTGAAACATGGGTTCCTCCACATAATTCTTTAGAAAACTCGCCCATTGTAACTACCCTAACTGGGTCTCCATACTTTTCACCAAACAATGCAGTAGCACCCTCTTTTTTAGCCTCTTCCAAACTTTTAATACTTGTTTCAACTATGATATCTTCATCTATTTTCTGGTTTACAATTAACTCAATAGCTTCTAATTCCTTTGAAGAAATTTTATTTGGATGAGTAATATCAAACCTTAAATATTCTGGATGAACTAAAGATCCTGCCTGATTTACATGGTTACCTAAAACATCTTTTAACGATTGATGAAGTAAGTGGGTTGCTGTATGATTCACTTTAATATTATTTCTTCTATCAACGTCTATCATGCAATCTACAGAAAGATTGTCACCAATATTACCATTTGTTAATGTGCATATATGTAAAACATAATCTCCATTTTTTTGGGTATCATTGACTCTAGCTGAAAAGTCATCATTCCTTATTATACCTGTATCGCCAATTTGACCTCCAGACTCGGAATAAAAAGGTGTATTTTCTAGAATGATTATTATGTCGTCTCCGCTTTCAGCGTGATTTATAATTTTCGAAGAAATACTTTCATTTTCATAACCAACAAAAATCGAATGGCTGCTTCTAGTTTCTAAGTTCCATTTTAAATCAAGATTATCCATTTCAAATTTTTGACCAGATTTAGCTAACTCTTTTTGATTTTTCATTTCAACATCAAAACCATCTATATCAACAGTCATCTTTCTTTCTTCAGCCATAAGCTGAGTTAAATCAAGTGGAAATCCATAAGTATCATATAGCTTAAATGCATCTTTCCCATGTATTTCTGATCCAGATGTACTGCTTACAATTTTTTCAAATTGAATAACTCCATTTTCAAGTGTTCGCAAGAATGACTGTTCTTCTGAAAGAATAGTTTGCTCAATATATTCTTGTTTTTCTTTTAGCTCTGGATAATGTGAAGACATAGTCGAAACTACTGAATCAACCAATTTGTATAGAATCGGTTCTTTAATTTCCAAATTCATAGCAAATTTTGAACCTCTTCTAAGAACTCTTCTCACAACATAACCTCTACCATCATTTGATGGAACAACTCCATCAGCAATTGCAAATGACAGCATTCTTATATGATCACAAATAACATTATATGAAACCTCAAAATCTTGATATTTTGTGTTCGAAAAATTTTCTAGATCTTCAATCGTTTTTGAAAACAAATCAGTTTTATAATTTGAATCTTTGTTTTGCAATACTGAACAAATTCTTTCAAGTCCTGCACCAGTGTCTACATGTTTTTTTGGCAAATCCTCCATAGTTCCATCTTTGAGGCGATTAAATTGAATAAATACAAGATTCCATAATTCCCAATACTCTGAAGAATTATTAACCAGTTCAGCTTGTTGATCTGCTGGATTATTTCCAACATAGTAATGAATTTCAGAACATGGACCACATGGTCCAGTTTCAGCCATTTCCCAAAAATTATCCTTTGCACCAGAACGAATTATTCGATTTGGATCTATATCTGTTTGATTTTTCCATAAGTCGAAAGCTTCGTCGTCTTCTTCATAAACAGTAACCCATAATCTGGATTTATCTAGTTTCCAAACTTTTGTAAACAATTCCCATGACCATTCAATTGCTTCTTTTTTGTAATAATCACCGAATGACCAATTTCCAAGCATTTCAAAAAAAGTATGGTGAAATCCGTCTCTTCCAACTTCTTCCAAATCATTATGCTTTCCACTAACTCTAATGCATTTTTGACTATTTGCTACTCGTAAATCTTTAGGTTCTTCTGTATTCAAAAAAATTGCTTTGAACTGATTCATTCCAGCATTTGTAAATAGTAAGGACTTATCTCCAATTGGAAGAACCGGCGCACTTGGTACACGAGCATGACTTTTGCTTTCAAAAAAGCTGATAAATGATTCTCTAATTTGTGAACTTTTCATCGATAAAATTGTTTCATATGAATCTAAACAAATAATATATTCAATGGATGAGAAATAATCTATTAGTAACTATTTTATTTTTAGCTTCCAGTTCTATTATTCTATCTCAAGATTTAAAAATTAAAAATTTGCAAATTGAATCAAAAAATAACGGTACAGTTATCCAGCTTGATTCCAACAAGAAAGTAAATCTTGAAAATGTTACTGCTTGGTATTCTTCAGAATGGTTCTACATGACGATATATGATGCTAATGCAGATAGCTTATCTTTAGCTAATTACAAAAATGATTCTTTAAAAAATATTGAAGTTTCAAATAGCGATGAATCTACTCAAATTGCTGTTCAATTATTTTCAGAGATTGAATCTTTTGAAATAAATACTCCGAACAGAAAAACTTTGCAATTTTTCCTGAGAAACAGTCAATTAGTTGCCAAAAATAGTATTTCTGTGGAAGATGAAATTGATATTGTTCAAACAGAAGAAAAAACTCCAAAAGAAAAAGATATTATCTATGAAAAAGAGCAACCAAGAAATGCTAATAGTAAATTGATAGTCATTGCTGGCTTGATTGTTTCTGCTATAGATATTACAAACTCAACATCTTTTTCAGCTGGAGCATTAATAGCAATAATTGCGAATTTCTTATAGACTAAAGCTTAAGAAATTTGTCAGTGTATTCAAGTAGTTTATTTTTAATACCTTCTTCATAAATTGAATGTCCTGCATCAGGAATAATATGTAAATCTGCTTCTGGCCATGCTTTATGTAAATCCCAAGCTTGAACAACAGGACAAATTATATCATATCTTCCATGAACTATTACTGCTGGAATATGTCTTATTTTATCAACATTCTCGATTAAATAATTTTCAGTTGGAAACCAACAATTGTTCATAAAATAATGGCATTCAATTCTAGCAAACGCTTCAGCAAATTTTGCATCACCAAAATCAGATATAAAATCATCATCTAAGATGAGCCTAACAGAACTTCCCTCCCATGTGCTCCAGGCTTTTGCTGCTTCAATTTTCTTTTTATGATCATCACCAGTTAAAATTTCATAATATGCACTTAATAAATTATCTCTTTTATTTTCGGGAATTGGTGCTAAATAAGATTCCCATTTATCTGGATAGATGTTGCTTGCACCATATTGATAAAACCAATCAATTTCTTTCTTACGAACTAAAAAAATACCTCTTAAAATTAGACCTTTGCACGCATTTGGATGTTTTTGACTATATGCCAAAGACAAAGTGCTTCCCCAACTTCCCCCAAAGACTACCCATTGATCAATTTGAAGATGGCCTCTTATCTTTTCTATGTCTGCCACCAAATCCCATGTAGTATTTTCTTTAAGTTCAGCAAAAGGCGTGCTTTTACCGCAACCTCTTTGGTCAAACATAATTATTCTCCACTCATCTGGATTAAAATATTGTCTATAAGTAGAACTAATTCCACCTCCAGGTCCTCCATGAAGAAAAATTACCGGTTTTCCATTTTTATTGCCTGACTCTTCAACAAAAATTGTATGTAATTCAGATACTTTTAGATTGAAAGAATTGAAGACTTTTGCTTTAGGATATAATTGCATTTTCTAATTTAATAAAAAAAATTTTTTAATATGAATAAAGTTCTTGATGAATGTTCTAAAATGCGTAATTTTACGTCGATTTTACTGTTATGAAAATTGGAATTTTAAAAGAACACAAATCTGGAGAAAAAAGAGTGGCCATCGTGCCATCTACTGTTTCTGCATTATCTAAAAAAGGATATGAATTTTTTCTGGTATCTGATTCAGGATTATTATCGAACTATTCGGATAATGACTACAAAGAGGCTGGGGCTAAAATTGTAAGTCAAAACGAAATTTTTGATTGTGACATTATTTGCAAAGTAAATGCTCCATCAGATGAGGAAGTGTCACTTCTAAAATCAGGAACACTTTTTATCTCTTTATTACAAACAATTAAAGAAATTGATTGTGTGAAAAAATTAGCAGATAAAAAAGTGTCTGCATTTTCTTTAAACCTGCTTCCAAGAACTACTTTGGCACAAAAAATGGATGTACTTAGCTCTCAAGCTAACATTGCAGGTTATAAAGCAGTTTTGATTGGTTCAAATCATATTGGAAAATATATGCCACTTTTAATGACTGCTGCTGGTACAATTTCCCCTGCAAGGACTTTAGTAATTGGTGCTGGAGTTGCTGGATTACAAGCTATTGCGACTGCTAAAAGATTGGGATCTCAAGTAGAAGCATTTGATGTAAGACCTGAAGTAAAAGAACAGGTTGAAAGCTTAGGTGCAAAATTCATCGAAGTTGAAAGTGATTCAGATGATGGTGTTGGTTCTGGCGGTTATGCATCAGAAACCAGCGATGAATACAAAGCAAAACAGCAAGAATTAATGAAAGAAAGAGTTGGAAAGTCAGATATAGTTATTACAACTGCATTGATTCCAAATAGACCTGCACCGATGTTAATACCTAAAAGCATGGTTGAAACTATGGCGCCTGGTTCAGTTATTATGGATTTAGCTTCTGAAAATGGTGGTAACTGTGAATTAACTCAAGAAAATGAAATTGTTAATCACAATGGCGTATTAATAGATGGTAATTCAAACTTACCAAGCACAATGGCATATCACTCTAGCCAACTTTTCTCAAAAAATATTGAGGCTATCATTGATCACTGCCATTCAGAAGAAGGATTTAAACTTGATAAAGAAGACGAGATAATTGATGGAATGCTATTTATTGAAAATGGTGAAGTCCGACATCAACCAACGAAGGAGTCAATGTAATGCAAATTGATATTGTTAGCTTGATTACTATTTTTATTCTTGCAGTATTTGTTGGGAATGAAATTATAAACAAAGTTCCACCTACATTACACACACCTTTAATGTCTGGTTCAAATGCTATTTCAGGAATTGCTATTGTTGGTGCAATTCTAGCAATATTAGTAGATGCAGGTGAAGCAAGTACATATATCGGTTTAGCTGCTTTGATTTGTGCAACTATTAATGTTGTTGGCGGCTTTCTTGTTACAGATAGAATGTTAAAAATGTTTAAAAAGAAGTAAAAAAATGGAAGCTATTCAAATAACAAACATACTTTATTTAATTTCTGCAGTAGCCTTTATTTTAGGTATTAAAAGATTATCGCATCCGAAAACTGCTAGAAGTGGAAACTTATTATCTTCATTAGGAATGTTAATTGCTATCATTGCTACATTAACATATCCGGGAAAAGAATTTGACTTTACCTTGATACTTACTGGAGTAGGAATTGGAGCAGTTATTGGAGCAATCTTTGCAACAAGAGTTCAAATGACTGAAATGCCTCAGATGGTTGCTATTTTCAATGGTCTTGGTGGAGCAGCATCTGCTTTTGTTGCCTCTTCAGAATTTTTATCATCGCCAAATAGTCCATTTATCATCGTATGTTTAAGTGTTTTTATTGGATCATTGACTTTTACTGGTAGTTTTGTTGCATTCGGAAAACTTCAAGGATTTATATCAGGAAGAGCTATTACATTTAAAGGTCAACAAGCTATCAATGCTGTGATTGCTCTGCTTTCAGTTTCCTTAATACTTGCACCTGGTTTATTTTTTGATTCATCAATGTACAGTGGTTATTTAAATGCATTCTTTATTATCATTGTTCTTGCATTAATTCTTGGTATTGGACTTACAATTCCTATTGGTGGTGCAGATATGCCAGTTGTTATCTCACTTCTGAACTCATATTCTGGAATTGCTGCGGCAGCTACAGGATTTTTAATTAGTAACAATGCCCTTATTATTAGCGGATCCCTTGTTGGAGCTTCAGGACTGATTT
The DNA here is from genome assembly GCA_038280095.1 of Fidelibacterota bacterium. Taxonomy (GTDB): domain Bacteria; phylum Fidelibacterota; class Marinisomatia; order Marinisomatales; family Marinisomataceae; genus Marinisoma. The sequence goes on from JAYPYG010000006.1 coordinate 31,148, forward strand.
TAACAAACATTATGTGTAAAGGAATGAATCGTTCTCTTGCAAATGTAATATTTGGTGCAGTTGGAGCTGAGTCTGAAGGCGGAAGCTCAGATGGAAAAGAAATGAATATTAAGAGTTATTCAACAACTGAAGCAGCTATGATTTTAGATGCTGCAGAAAAAATTATTATTGTTCCAGGATATGGACTTGCAGTTGCTCAAGCACAACACGTTGCTAGAGAAGTAGCCGAATCTCTTGAAGCGATGGGTAAAACAGTATTGTATGCAATTCACCCAGTCGCCGGAAGAATGCCTGGACACATGAATGTTTTGCTAGCTGAGGCAAATGTTTCTTATGACGTTTTAAAAGACTTAGATGAAATTAATCCAGAATTTGAGGATTGTGATGTTGCACTTATTCTTGGTGCAAATGATGTAGTAAATCCTGCAGCTAGACACGATCAATCTAGTCCTATTTATGGTATGCCTATTTTAAATGTAGACAAATCAAGAACGGTAATTATTAATAAAAGAAGTATGAATCCAGGTTTTGCTGGAGTGCAAAATGAATTATTTGGATACGACAATTCTATTATGGTTTTTGGTGATGCAAAAGATATGCTAAATGATCTACTTAAAGAAGTAAAAGAATTATAAACTTCTTTTATTTTTTTTTCTATATTAAATCATGTCAAAATCAACTCTCTATGATATCGCAAATGAATTTGAAAAATCTTTAGACAACTTATTAGATCATGATGATTCAGATTTAATAAATGAAATAGAGGCAATTGAGGGTGAATTCAAATCAAAATCAGCTAACGTAGCAAAATATATCCGAAATCTTGAACATTTGGCTTTAGGTATTAAAGAGATAGAAAGCAATCAAAAACATCGTAGAAACTCTTTGGAGAAGAAAATTCTAAGATTAAAAGATTATCTTCGAATTAATTTTGAAAAAACAAACACAGAAAAAATTGAAAGCGATGATATAGTTATTGCTATGTATAAAAACCCTGTAAAAGTACACATTGTTGATGAAGAAAAAATACCTGACGAATTCTTTCAGGTGAAAGAAACTAAACTATTAAACAAAGATAAAATAAAAGAATCATTAAAGAATGGTGAGGATATCCCAGGATGTGAGCTAATTCAAGAAAAAAGAATTAGCATTAAATAAATTTTTATGAAATTTTTAGCAAAATATAGAATGTATTTTTTAAGAGTCTCTATTTTACTTCTTATTGTTCTATCAGTTACAAATAATCACTTTAGAGCCTATACTCTTGAAATAACCACTATCGAATCATTACAAATGAGTATTTTAGGCTTTGTACTGGTAGTTTTTGGTTCATTTGGTAGAATTTGGGCTTCATTATATATCGAAGGTAATAAAACCAAAAATCTTATTACTGCTGGACCTTTTTCAATGGTAAGAAATCCATTATACTTTTTCAGTTTAATAATGTTATTAGGTTATAGTTTAGCATTAAAAGCTATTTATCTTCCTTTGGCTCTGCTATTAATTTTTGTTTTATTTCATGTTCCAACTATTGCTAATGAAGAAAGAAAACTTAGGAAAAATCATGGAGATAAATTTGAAAGTTATATGAAATCTACTCCTAGATTAATTCCAAATATTTTTAAGTACAAAAGACCAGAAACTGGGGAAAAAGTATTAGTTAAAATTAGCAGAATAAATGGTGTACTTATTGAAGTAATTGGATATTTATTTCTATATACTCTTATTGATATAATATATTTTATTTTAGATTAATTCTTTTTCACGAAGCATATTTATTAGATCTTCGCTTTTGTAATCTACATTAAAGATTTCATAGGTATCATTTTCTTTTAAATGAAATAAAGTTTGGCTACCCACCTCTAACCCATAGTAACGTTCAAGAATATATCTATAAAATGATAGTTGTAAAGAATAATGCATAAAATTACAATCGTCTAAATGTTTTGATGATGAAAGTATTCCTTTCTTGTTCCTAAATGAATTTTTATCAATTCTTTTATTAGTTTTCCAATCAACTAAATGATACATATTTTGTTCACTATTGTAGACAAGTAAGTCAATTGTTCCTGCTATTCCTAATTCTTTTGAATAGACTATAACTTCTGAAAAAAATGAGTTGTGCTCATTCTTTTGTTTCTCTTTTAACCACCTAACACCTGTAATTGACATTTGATGTTTTGGATCAATATTTTCTTTTACATACATCTCTAATTCATTATGGACTATTGTGCCTCTTTCTGCGCCTTTACCCCACTCTTTAAGTACTTCATTTAATGTTTTGCCGCTATACTTTGGGTTAGTATTTATTAACTTAGTAGCTACTTTTTCTTGATCAAACTTTTCAAAAAAGAAATGGATGAACTCTGTAACGCTTGAAAATTTAAATTCAGGACTACTATTAAGAATATATTTATGATTTTCTTGATCTAGGGTAATATCGTTTTTGAATAATTCATTCATTCTTAACCTTCATGTAAAACATCTTTATTTTTAGAACCTCGGAGCTTATTAACTCTTATTCTAGTAACTCTTCTCTGATAAAAACCAAGCGACCACCCTAAAAGCAATAAAATTGGAATTATAGCTCGATCAGGAGTATCAGATTTCAATGTAAAGTATAAAAGTAGCAATGCAGTTATCAATTGTATTGAAAACTGAACTGAATTAATCGCTTTCAGTTTATTCATTAAGCACCGAGCATATCGAGCACTAGTCTAATCACTTGTCCAGAAGCACTATTTTTTTGAATATAACTTCTGTTTTCTACATGATATGAAGTTCCTGCAACGTCGAAATGAGCCCATGGTATATCTTTACCAACGAATGCTTTAAGGAATGCTCCTCCAGCAATAGTTCCTGCTTGGCCTGGTGATCCTAAGTTCTTTACATCTGCAACCTCGGATTTGACTTGATCACAATATTCATCCCATAATGGTAGTTGCCATACATGTTCTCCAGTATTATCAGAAGAAACTTTAATGTTTTCTACTAGTGTTTCATTATTGCTCATTATTCCTGTGGCTATATGACCAAGAGTAATAACCACAGCGCCCGTCAATGTTGCAAAATCTAGCATATACTCTGGGTCGTAGTGCTTACTTGCATATGCCAAAGCATCAGCAAGAATTAGTCTACCTTCTGCATCAGTATTTAAAACTTCAATAGTTTTTCCATTGTATGCAGTTAGAATATCTCCAGGTTTATAGGCTGAGCCACCTAACATATTATGCGTTGAAGGAACAATAGCTACAACGTTCATCTTAGGTTGTAATTCAGCTATAGCATTCATTACACCAAATACAACCGCTGAACCGCACATATCAAATTTCATTTGGTCCATATTTAAACCAGGTTTTAGTGAAACTCCTCCTGTATCAAAAGTTAAACCTTTTCCTACAAGCAATACTGGCTTTTCACTTTTCTTTCCTCCAAAATATTCCATAATGATAAACTTAGGAGGTTCATTTGTGCCTTGAGCTACTCCGGCAAATGATCCCATGCCCATCTTTGTAAATTCTTCTCTATCAAAAATTGTAACTTTCATATTACCTTTCTTGCCAACTTCTTTTGCAAAATTTGCTAACCTTGTTGGAGTAGTCACATTTCCAGGATGATTGCCAAGATCTCTTGAATCACAAACAGCGCTTGCAATAATTGCACCTTTTTTTGCTGCATCTTGATTGCAAGCATCAACCATGGTAATGCTTTTCAAATGATACTCTCCTCTTTCATCAGTGAAATAATCTAAAAATCTATAACTTGAAAGGATTAAACCTTCTGCAAACGCCTGACAAAAATATTCACCTTCATCTGTTACTGGGCACTCAACTGCAATATCGCTGTATTTATGTTGTAAAGCATAACCCACAACTTCCCCAGCTGCTCTTCTAAAATTTTCTGCTGTTTTATCAGATGAATTACCTAGACCGTAATAAACTATTCTTGAATTATTGTCGATTTCAAAAACAAGATCTCCAACTTTTCCAGTTTTATTTTGAGATTTGAACAATTCTGCTAAATCTTTATCCATTTTATCTGAAAATGTTGGTACCGCAACCATACCGTAATTTTCATCTACTAAATCTTTATGATTTTTTAAAAAGTTTAATTTTTTTATATGTGCCATTTTTTTTCCTTACAAACTTAGATTATGTTTAAAACTTACTAGCTTACCATTCTCATCTTTAATTACTGCAACAAATGTTATATCAGCTGTACATGCTAGTCTTTTTCCGTGATCTTTACTTTCTGCGAATGCTTTAACTTGAACTTTGACTGACGTGTTTCCAGCATCGATAATTGTTGATTTACATTTTACCCAATCACCAAGGTAAACTGGTTCTTTAAATTCTACTTTGTCCAAAGCCCTAGTCACAGAGCCCCAAGCGTCGGTTTCTTCTAGAAATTCAGATGCTGCTTTAGCAGCAGCTAAGTCAAGCCATGAAAGCATATATCCACCAAAAAGCGTACCTGCAGTATTGATATGAGTAGGTTGTACTAATTCTGAAAATTCTGAAACTTTATTCACGAGGATAATTTAAAAAAAATTGTGACTTTTTCAGTACTTTATTTCAAAAAAATTAAAACTGTTCTTCTTCTGTTGAACCATCCATAGCACTCGTTGAAGGGTCTCCAACAATACAATTATTCACTGCATCAAAGTAGCCTGTACCAACCTCTTGCTGATGTGAAGAAAAAGTATATCCCTTATCATGATCTGCGAATTCTTTCTCTTGTAATTCTACATAAGCAGTCATGCCAGATTTGACATAATTTTTTGTCAAATCAAACATACCATGCCACATTGAGTGAATTCCTGCAAGAGTTATAAATTGGAATTTATAACCCATTGCACCAAGCTCTCTTTGGAACTTAGCTATTGTAGCATCATCAAGATTTTTTTTCCAATTAAATGATGGAGAACAATTATAAGCTAACATTAATTCAGGATGATCTTTCTTAATTGATTCAGCAAATAGTTTTGCTTCTTCAAGATTAGGCTTTCCTGTTTCACACCATAATAAATCAGAATATGGAGCGTATGATAGACCTCTTGAAATTGCTTGTTGAATACCTGACTTGACTCTATAAAAACCTTCAGATGTCCTTTCTCCAGTAACAAACTCAGCATCTCTCTCATCAATGTCTGAAGTAAGTAATTCGGCTGCATTAGCATCCGTTCTAGCAACTAATAGGGTTGGAACATTTGAAACATCTGCAGCCAATCTAGCTGCAACGAGCTTATTTATCGCTTCTTGTGTTGGTACAAGAACTTTACCTCCCATATGACCACATTTTTTTACGCTTGCTAACTGATCTTCAAAATGTACACCAGCAGCTCCAGCTTTAATCATTGCTTTCATAAGTTCAAAGGCGTTTAACACTCCGCCAAAACCAGCTTCTGCATCAGCTACAATGGGTGTAAAAAAGTCAAATTTTGGTTCACCATTAGAGCTCATCCATTCAATTTGATCTGCTCTTTTAAAAGAACTATTAATTCTCTTTACCAGAGAAGGAACTGAATCAACTGGATATAGAGATTGATCGGGATACATTGCTTCAGCGCTATTGTTGTCTGCTGCTACTTGCCATCCAGATACATAAATTGCTTTTGCGCCAGCCTTTACTCCCTGCACTGCCTGACCACCAGTTAAAGTTCCTAGACAATGAACATAATCTTCTTTGTGAAGCATATTCCAAAGCTTTTCAGCTCCAACTCTAGCTAAAGTATATTCAGGTTGAAGTGAACCTCTCAGCTTAACAACTTCTTCAGCTGAGTAAGGTCTTTTTACATACGTCCATCTTTCGTTCATTTCCCAATCATTTTTTAGTTCTAAAACTTGTTCTTTTAAGTTCATTATATCTCCTCATATGCTCTTAAAGTTAAAAATTCCTCTACATTATCAGATAAAGTGATCTCTTCAAAAATTGATTTCGCTAAATCAAATCTTCCATTTTCAAACTTTTCAATGCCAGCTTCATTTTTAACATTCAATAATTCTTCCTCTAAATATTGCTTAAATAATTGCTTATCAACTATTTTTCCATTATCAAGTCTATTTTTATGCTTAATCCATTGCCAGATTGAGGTTCTTGAAATCTCTGCAGTTGCAGCATCCTCCATTAAACCATAAATGGCTACGCAACCCAGACCGGTAATCCAAGCTTCAATATATTTTAATGAAATTCTTATATTTGATCTCATTGATGCCTCAGAGCTTGCTCCGCTACAGCCCTCTAACAACTGTTCAGCTGTGATATCTTTATTATGAATAAAATTCAGTTGATTAGTTTGAGATTCACTGAAGTTATCTTTAAAAATATCTTTAACATGATTAGCTAATCCTGGGTGGGCTATCCAAGTGCCATCATGACCATTATTAATTTCAAATAATTTATCTTCAGATACTTTTTGTAAAATTTTTAAATTCTCATCTTCAATTTTTGATGGGATTACAGCTGCCATACCACCCATAGCGAAAGCTCCTCTTTTATGGCAGGTGTTTACAAGCAATGTTGAGTAGCTTGTTAAAAATGGTTGGTTCATTGTAATGATATTTCTGTCAGGTAAAAGTTTTTCTGGAAATGCTTGAAGGGTTTTGATAAAACTAAAAATATAATCCCATCTTCCACAATTTAACCCGACAATATGATCTCTGAGGAAATATAAGATTTCATCCATTTGAAAAACAGCAGGTAAAGTTTCAATCAAACATGTTACTCGCACTGTACCTCTTTTTAATCCTAATTCATCTTCACAGAATGAGATAATATCACTCCAAACCTTCGCCTCATGATAAGACTGCAATTTTGGAATATAAAAATATGGGCCAGAACCATTTCTATTTAAAGCTTGATGATTGTGAAATAAGTACATTGTAAAGTCAACTAATGCACCATAAAGTGAAACTCCATCGTAAGAAATATGTTTTTCTTTTAAATGTAAACCTCTAACCCTACACATTAAAATCGCTGGATCAGGGTTTAAATTGTATTCTTTATGTGTTATCTTATTTTGAAAGGAAATTGTTCTATGTGCAGCATCACGCATATTGACTAAACCATTTTGGATATTATCCCAAGTCGGTGATAAAGAATCCTCAAAATCTGCCATAAAAACGTTAACATTAGAATTTAATGCATTGATAATCATTTTTCTGTCAACAGGGCCAGTAATTTCAATTCTTCGATCTTTAAGATTTTCTGGAATATCCCTGACTGTCCAATCTGATTTTCTAATTTCTTCAGTTAAAGGGTCGAAGGACGGTAAAACTCCTTGATCAACATTATTTTGATATTTTTTCCTTTCATCCAAAAGCTTGTCAATTTGATTATTGAATTTTAAATGCACCTTCACTAGAAGATTTTGTGCATCTTCAGAAAAAATTTCAGAACCAGAGACAGAAGTTCCCTTTGAAAAGTTTAAAATGATTTCCCCCCCCTTAAAAATAAAATTAAACCTAGTGAAATTTAGAAAAAATTACAATTTTTAAATCAAAGATTTTTAGCTATTGCTTCACCTTCTTTGATATCTACTTTAGAAAATACGTAAGCACCAAGAATAAATAATATCATTATTGATAATAATCCAAATCTAGCAGCTTTGACTTCATCTTCAACTACATTGCTTAAAACTAGAGTAACTGAACCCATAAGAACCGGGCCAAACACTGCAGCAAATTTTCCTAACATATTGTAGAAGCCATAAAACTCAGCAGATTTTTTCTCAGGGATAATTCTTGAATACAAACTTCTACTAATTGTTTGAATTCCTCCTTGAAAACAACCAATCAATAATGCCACAATATAAAAGTGAGTAATACTTTCAACAAAATATCCAGCAAATAGAATAATACAATAACCAAGAATTCCCAAAAAGATACCATTTTTCAAGCCTATGAAATTTGCGATTTTGATATAAATTAGTGTGGCAAAAAAAGCTACAAGCTGAATCATTACCAGCGCGCCCATAATAGATGCTTGATCAAATCCAAGGGTAAAAGCAAAATTTGCTGCCATTCGCACTACAGTATCAACTCCATCAATATATAACCAATAAGCTAAAAGAAATGTAGCAACTACTTTAAGTTTTTTTAAATCATTGAATGTATTTCTGAATTGGATCAAACCGTTTATTATAGAATCAGATACACTTTCGCTCTCATGATATTTTGGTTCATCAACAAAAAGAATTAAAGGAAGTGAGAAAAGTGCCCACCAAACTCCAACAGAAATAAATGCATATTTTGTTGCTTCAACTGCATCAACTAAACCGAAAGAAGCAGGATAAGATATCATTAAAAAATTAATAATAATTAAAACACCTCCTCCAAGATATCCTAATGAAAACCCTAAAGCAGACACATCATCTACATTTTCTTCATTTGAAACGGATGGAAGTAGCGAGTCATAAAAAATATTTGCCCCCGAGAATCCAATTGTAGAAAAGATGTAAACCATTAAAGCAATTGGCCACATTCCTTGAGCAATAAATCCAAGACCTAAAGTCATTACAATACCTAAAAAAGCAAAGAAAATTAGAAATTTTTTCTTAAAACTACCTCTATCAGCAATTGCGCCTAAAATTGGTGCAAGCAAAGCAACTATTAAAGAAGCGATTGAATTCCCAAGCCCTAAATAAAATGTACTGACAGATAAGTTGTCTGGATTTGACCAGTATTGTGCAAAGAAAATTGGAAAAAAACCAGCCATAACAGTAGTTGCAAAAGCTGAATTTGCCCAATCGTAGAGAGCCCAACTATAAATTTGTTTTTTATTCATTAGCCTTTTCTTAATGAAAACTTAATGGTTATCCCTTTTAAATCAAATGATTCCCTAAGCTGATTATGTAGATATCTTAAATATTGAATAGATATCAGTTTAGGATAATTGCTAAATAGTGCAAAAATTGGAGGAGATTGTTGTACTTGTTCAACAAATTTAATTTTAATTGATTTACCTTGCGTAGCTGGAGGAGGATAATTTCTTACAGCTTTCTTTATCCAAATATTTAATTCCTTTGTGGATAACTTATCTCTCTGTTTTATAAAAATTTCCCATGCAATTTCTAAAATATTTGAAACTCTTCTTTTTGTTAACGCAGAAACAAAAAGTATAGGATAATGCTGGAGATCTTTGAACTCCATATACATATCTTCTTTATACAATTCAGCAGAAACATTTGTTCCGGAAGCTAAATCCCATTTATTAACAAGAATAACCATTCTCTTACCTTTTTTAATAACCTCTTTGGCAATAGTTTTTTCTTGTTTAGTAAATCCTTTTTCAGCGTCAACAACAAGTAAAACAAGATCAGATCTTAAAAGTGAATCCATAGCTCTCAAGGAACTATAAAATTCAATATCTGAATCAACTTTACTTTTCTTCCTGAGACCAGCTGTATCAACAATTTTAATGTCCTTTCCATGCCATTTAATGATTGTATCAACTGAATCTCTGGTAGTTCCTGCTATATCAGACACAATTGCCTGCTCTCTCTGAATTAAAGCATTTAATAATGAAGATTTACCAACATTCGGCATTCCTACTATAGTGATAGAACAATCAGTATTATCATCAGATTTTGAGATAGAATTAAAATCAATTGATTCAAACAAATTATCAAGCATATCTCCAACCCCAGCACCATTCAAGGCTGATATTGGAATTGGATTTTCAAAACCTATATCAAAAAATTGGTCTTTTCTTAAATTATGTTCTGGAGTATCACACTTATTGACTCCCATTACAAATTTCTTTCCAGATTTTCTTACAAGCTTAGATAAAAATTGATCGTTAGGATTTAGTCCATCTTTTCCATCGACAAGAAAAATAATTCCATCACACTCATTTAATGCAGCTGAAATTTGTTCTTTAATTTTTTCATTAAATACATCTTCATTTGAGCTTACATATCCCCCAGTATCAATAATATTAAACTCTTGTGATAACCATTCTGCAGAAGAATAAACCCGATCTCGAGTTACACCTTCCATTTGGTCAACAATAGACGTTCTTTTACCTGAAAGCTTATTAAAAAGCGTTGATTTACCAACATTTGGTCTTCCTACAATTGCAATTTTTGGTTTTTTTGCCATTTGAGAAGATTATACGACTTCGAAAACTGTTCTGCTATAAAATTATTTTACTAAAAAAATGAACAATTCTGTCCAGAGAATAAATGTAACAATCAATGAATATTGGAAAGGAACTCTTCTTTTTGAAATTTTTGGATTAGACATTCTAACAAAGTAATGCCAAAGTCTAAAAGCAACATAGAGCCACGCTAAAACAAGGTTTAACATTGTAACATGATCAACAGTATAAGCGAATAAACAGTATACCAAAAAAGGCAAAGGAGCTTCAAAAAGATTTTTGTATAACTCTCTTGAAGCTTGAATATTTAAAGGAATTTCTTGCCATCCTGGCATATACTTTAACCATCGCGAGTCAAGTTCTTTACTAATGATAGACTTTCTAAGTTGAAGAGCATTAACAACAGTATGAATGTGCATAATCAAGATTATGGGAAAAATAGGAAATAAAATAAGAATTGGATTCAAACTATTGCCCAAGATAAACTCTTAAAGGTTCACTTCTTGTCTTGTGAGCTAATCTTCGAATAGCTTTTTCTTTAATCTGCCTTACGCGCTCTCTAGTTAAACTAAATTGTTCTCCAATTTCATTTAAAGTAAAAGATCTATCTCGATTAATTCCAAAATACATTTCAATTACAGAACGCTCTCTTTCTGTTAAAGTGCTAAGCGCAGAAGCAATTTCTTCTTTCATAGAAGTATCCATTACATTGTTGTCAGGATCTTTTTCTTGTTCATCTTCAATAACATTAATCAAAGAACTATCTTCTCCTTCCGCAAAAGGAGCATCAAGCGAACTATGTCTTCTAGAATATTGAAGTGCATTGAACACTTCTTCAGTTTTTACGTCAAGTTGATGACTAATTTCTTCAACTTTTGGAGGACGACCCATTTCAGCTTCAAGCTTTTCAGCAGCTTTGGTAATCTTAGTAATTGTACCAACCCTATTTAATGGTAGCCTAATCAGTCTACCTTGTTCTGCTAATGCTTGAAGAATAGCCTGCCTAATCCACCAAACAGCATAAGAGATAAATTTAAAACCTCTAGAAGGGTCGAATCTTTTAGCAGCCTTAATCAATCCTAGATTTCCTTCGTTAATAATATCTGACAATGACAAGCCATTCCCCTGATATTTTTTAGCAACTGAAACAACAAATCTTAGGTTTGCTTCAACTAATTCTTTCATTGCTTTTTTATCGCCCTTAGCAATCAACACTGCTAGTTCAACTTCTCTATCTGGCGACAATGGTTCATATTGCGAAATTTCAGACAAATACATACTGATTGTTCCACTAGATACCTTTGATCTTTTAATTCTTTCATCTGCTCTACCTAGAGCATTTTTTCTTTTTTTCTCCGCATCTAACTCTTTCTCTACTTCAACAGCATGTGCGTCGGGACCCATATTTTCTAAATTCTGAAGTTCTTTTGATAGTTTTTTTGAGATTTTTTTAGCAGTCAATTGAGTAATCCTTTTGATAAAATATTAAAGTATTTCACAGCCCAAAATTTACCAAATTTTAAAAATTTTCCAAGGTATTTATTCAGACAAATTTAATAAAGCTTCTTGCAAAGAAGAATATTTGAACTGATAATTACTTTCTAAGGTTCTAACAGGCTTAGTTTTTGGACCATAAAGAAACATTTCACTCATATTTCCAAAAATAAATTTTATAAGGAATTTGGGTAGGAAAATTACCCATGAAATAATACTTTTTTTATGCTTTAAAATCGATTTAAAAAATGTATCATGTGTTGTGAGTTCTGATCCAACTAAATTAAAGGCTCCAATTAAATTATTGTCTAAGGAATGATTAATAAATCCAACAATATCATCAGCATGCACCCAAGGAAAATAATGATTTTTATTGCCTGGAACAGGTAATGAGAGCAACAAATTTAATGATAATAAATTGATGATTTTCTTTTGAAGAACAACTCCAATTCTTAACTGAATAATATCAATATCTTCAAAAACTTTAAATATATCTGAATTTCTTTCATTTTCAACACATACCTTTGCTAAAAAGGTATTACCTAATTCAGAATTTTCATCTACAGAAAAGTTATAATTAGCACTTTCTTTAGCATAAATCCCAACTGCAGATGCATTAATAAATTTCTGAGGGATTATTTCATTTTTTATGCAAAAATCAAAGAGCATTTTGGTTGAATCGATTCTACTGTTTAAAATTTTACTTTTTACTGATTTGGTCCATAATTGGTCAACTTTTTCTCCATTAAGCTTAATCAAAATATTTGTATCACTTAAAAAAGAAGGATTGATTGTTGACCAATCAATCACAGTAATATTATTTGAGAATGTATTTTTATGTTTGTTCATATTTCTTGTTAAAACACAAACGCTATGACCTTTGTCTGCTAATGAAGAGACAATCTTTTTACCAAGAAAACCAGTACCGCCCGCAACAATTATTTTCATTTTTTATTGAGAGATGACATAACAGATTTTACTTTTGCTTGTGTTGATGGACTAAACCAGTTATCAATTAAGATCTGATAGTCAAAATCTGTTTCGCGCATTAACGATTGTTTTAACCTTACAAAAGGTTCCCCAGCGCTTATATAAAATTCTGCTAATTTTTTTGCTTTGATTAATGCCTGAGATGTAGCCTTCTTTTTTCCAGAAAATCTGTTTCCAACCATTTCATTTATTAACCCTTTATTTAAGGCTTCTTTGGGTGTGTACATTTTACACTGAGTTGCGACTTCGAAGAGATTATCTCTACTAATAGAGTGCGATATAATTGAAAGCATATCTGGAGGAAGATCTATTCCAATTGCCATTTCATTTAAACCCATTCTATGCATACCGTGCATTCCATATCTATAATCTGAAGCAAGAGCTAGCAAACATCCCCCAGCAATAGCATGACCTCCTACAATACTAATAACTGGCCCTGGAAAATCCCTGCAAGCCCTTAAAAGCTCTCCAAGAGTATTGAAAATTAAAGCAACCTCATTAGGTTCTTTAGCATTTGATAAATCTTTAAGATTTAGCCCTGCACTAAAAACCTTATCATTGCCTAAAATAATTACTGCTTTACAATCACTATAATCAAGCTCTATTATGAGTTTCTTTGCTCTTTCGACACTTAGGAGATTTGGACCTTTTTCTCCCATTTCTATAATTTTAATATCATTCTCAACAGATATATTCATTTTCATTCCCCCTGAAACTCTTTTTTAATTTCATCAAATACTTGTACACTTTTTTGGTTTAAAAAGTCAAAGCAAACCATTGTCATATTGCATGATATGGCACATTCTTCATCACTTTCCATAAATAGACCATACTCATAATCAAAACTTTTACCACCAACTCGAGAAATTTTCAACCCAACAGTTAAATTTTTTGGGTGTTTAATTTGCTTTAAAAAGCTAAAAGTCATTGATGCGACAATGAATGGAAATTTATCAGTATCATATGGAAAAAGACCAATATCATGAGCGTGCCTAACTCTTGCATCTTCGAAATATGCAACGGCTGTACCATGATTAATATGACCCAGCATATCCTCATCATACCATCTGGTTTCCATGTTATAAAATCTAGAAAATTGCTCTTTTTTCATTAATCAATTAAAAATTTTGGATTGTCTTTAGGAAAAATACATTTTTCTTTTTTTCCAAACCAGCTATATCTTCTTTTTGCTATCAAGTTATAAATGAAATCTGCAAAAAAAGTTGGGACCAAATAAAATAAATATCTTAAAGGACTTTTAAGCTCTCTTAAAATTACAAAAGCTGCATAGGATTTAGAAAAAACCTCTTCATCTTTTTTAACAATTACAGAACTCATGTCCTTCAAAAACTTTTTATTGATAGTAGATCTTGCATAATTTGATTGTAAAGGACTAAAATATAAAATATCACTCTTGTCCATTTTGATTAGGGCATTAATTGCAGACGAACAAACAAAACAAACTCCGTCGTAATATATTACTATTTTGGATTTCATTATAAAATATAGGGTATGATAAAAGCTGTTTTTTCTTTATAGGATTTATGCTCTTCAAACCTCGAAAGAGATTTATCAATTTTAATCATATTAGGAATCCACACAGCTATTATAAATAATGTCAAAATCACTGTTGGCAACCACCATAAAGGTGTTTCAATTACCATTATAACAAAACTTAGATATATTAATAATTCTCCAAAATAATTTGGATGTCTACATTGTTTCCAAAAACCATCAGTGATTAGGCCAGATTGATATTTTAAAAAAATGAATTTTTGCATATCCGAAGCAAAATGATAGAACACTCCAATTGAAAAAGTGCATATAGCTAAAACAATAATTTCTAAAGAAGCTTGATGTCCGAAAGAAGTTATAATGTACGCAGGTGCCCAATATAAAACCAAACCAATTAAAATTAATAAAGCGTAAGGAATTCCAACTTTACTTTCCCAGGTTTTATCAGGAAAAATATAACTTTTTAAAACCCACATAATACCATAAGAACCATGCAAGCAAAAATAAACCCATGCAGTAAGATTATCAGCCTGGTTATAATAATAAATTAAATAGAGCACCAAAAGCCATGTCACGCCCTTGGAAAAATCAATCATATATTTCTGTTTAATTCGCATAGAAAAAAAATGGGATGAATAAAATAATTAACATGATTATGATTGTTAATAAAGACTTATTGTAAAACAAAACTAATTCTTTTTTATCTTTCATTCTTATCTGCTTTCCAAGCAAGCATACCGCCATCTACATTAACAGCAGTAAAATTATTTTCATTTAATATATCTTTTCCAAATCCTGATCTATTTCCACTTCTACATACAACATAAATAGTATTTTTTTTATAATCGTTTAACTCATTAAGCCTATCTTCTAACTCATTTATTGGAATTAAAATTGAGCCATTAATATGCCCTAATGGACCATAATATTCTTCTTCAGTTCTTACATCCAATACTACAGTTTTATCATCAAGAACTTTTTCTTGAAATTCGTCCATGCTTATAACATCAACATTTTTTGAGCAACAATTCATAGAAAAAGTTACTACAAAAAATAATAGGATTAGTTTACTTTTCTTCATCTTGCTTTTTCCTCAAATATCTTTTAATAGTTAAAAAATTAAATATTGTTCCAAAAATGACAAGTAATGTCATTAATATGATTGTTCCTTTCATTTACGGAGCAACCCAACTTACATTAATTTTTTCTTTATCGAAAACGAACTTGCATCTTTGATGACCGCTATACTTAAGCTTTAAAAAATCAATTTCATAAAAATGACATCTAATTATTACAAAGTTATTATAGCCAGATAATGAATCTTGGTCAGTTGGATCTTTGAATTGGACATTATCTGGAATATTGGGATGATATTCTTCTAACACATCTGAAGGATTATAAGGTCCCATATAACATCTTTTGGATGAAGGGGTTACATTTTCCCATCTTTGCTTTGTAATAGAATTTTTATGAAAAATTTCAACAATTCCTTTAAACCTTAATTGAATCTTTTCCTTAGATGAATAGAATAAAGCTGAAAATTTCTTATTTTTTTCTAACTGTTTAATTTTTGTACTTCTTAAATCTGAATGACAATCAAAGTAATTATTTTCTAATGAAAAATCTCTTAATACTACTGTTCTCAAACTAGGTATTTTCCCGTCGATAGTAGCTAAAGAGAATGTTCTATATGGATGTGAAGAATTTTTTAAAGCTTCAGACATCAAGCTATCAATTGTTTCGTAAATTTCTATAAATTCCTTTTTCAACATTATTCCTAAAATATTTGAGTTTTAAATAATTTTTAACCTATATTGTCTTGAATTTAACAAAAATGAGGTATATAACATGTTTATAAACTTAATTGGAATGGATCCAAGTACATTAACTGGGTTCACATTCTTTGTAGTTAATATGGCTTTACTTGCTTCTGCTCTATTCTTTTGGCTAGAAAGAGACAATGTAAATCCAAAATGGAAAACATCATTAACTGTTTCTGGTTTAGTATGTTTTATCGCTGCAGTTCACTACTTTTACATGAGAGGAAGTGATGGCGTTGAAACAGTTGCTATCAGATATATTGACTGGTTAATTACAGTTCCATTACTAATGATTGAACTTTACATAGTTCTGCTTGCAGTAACTAAAGTAAGTTCAAGCGTATTCCAAAAACTTCTTGGTTACACCACATTAATGCTTGTTTTCGGGTATTTAGGTGAATCAGGTGCTGTTGCTGCTATTAACTCAACAACTGGTTTTGTTGGTGGTATGCTTTTCTGGGGTCTTGCCCTAAGAGAAATTTGGTCAGGTGAAGCTGCTGAAGCTAACGCTGGATCAAAAAATGCTGCAGGTCACTATGCATATGATAGTCTAAAGAAAATCGTAACTTTTGGTTGGATTATTTATCCAGTTGGTTACGCTTTAGGTTATTTTGGTGGCGGAGTAGATATGGACGTTGTAAACCAAGTTTACAACTTAGCTGATTTTGTAAATAAAATTCTACCAGGTGTCATTGTATGGGCAGCTGCTAGAATGGATACAAAATAATCAATTCATTTTACTGTAAAAAAGGCCTTCAATTGAAGGCCTTTTTTTTATTCAAACAAATCACTTAATCGATTTTTTATTATAGCCTGTTTAGCCATAACGGATAAAGACATCACTGCTAAATTGAGTAAAGAGAATCTTCTATCTTTAGTATACCCCTTTTTATATCTAAAATAAATTTGTTGCGCAATAACTGCGATTTTGAAAAGTCCGAAAACATAATAAAACACTGGATTAGAGATATTTTTTCCAGACTCCTTTTCATATAATTCCAAAATACCCTCTCTAGTTGGATTACCATCAAGAGTTGTTGCACTTAATTGAAACAACTTAAGCTCTGGTAAATCATTTTTATCTACCCAATAACCAAGGGTAGTACCCAAATCCATGAAAGGATCACCTATAGTGGCCATCTCCCAATCAAGAACTGCGGTTATTTGTGAATGATTATCTTTATCAAGTACTAGGTTATCATATTTAAAATCATTGTGCACAATTGATCCTTGAAATTCTACAGGTTGGTTCTCATCAAGCCAAGAAGCAATAAATTCCATATTGACTATAGAATCGGTTTTTGAATGATTGTATCTCTTTATCCAGCCTTCAACTTGTCTTTTAACATAGCCATCAATATTTCCAAGCTCATTTAAATTAGCTTGATCTATATCAACATTATGTAGCTCTACCAATGTAGAAACTAAAGATTTGGATACGTTTTGAATCACCTCTTTACCTGGAGAATCTTTTTGCTGAAGATTTGGCCTAATTATATAACCCTCCACTCGCTCCATTAAATAAAAAGGTGCTCCAATTATTTCA
>JAYPYG010000026.1:0-11222 GCA_038280095.1 Fidelibacterota bacterium
TTATTTATGCCAGTATCCGGAAAAATAGTTGAAGTCAATGAGGCATTGAATGATGATCCTGAAAATGTTAACTCTAGTCCATATGATAGCGGATGGATGGTTAAAATTGAATTATCAGCTGACAGCGGTACAGACTCATTACTTGATTCCAAAACCTATATTGAAATGATTGGTTGATCATGCTTAAAAACTTAGAGCACTACGTTCAAGTTTTAAAAATTGAAAAAAATCATTCCTCAAATACAATAGATTCTTATTTATCTGATATCAAATCTTTTGAAAAATATTTAGTCAAAAGAAAAATTTCATTCAAACAGATTGTAAATGAAGCTGAAATAATACAAAAATATTTCAAATACTTAAACCGAAGTAAAATTTCTCCAACATCAATTAAAAGAAAATATTCTTCTCTATCTTCATATTTTTCTTATCTAATTGATAGAAAAATAATTAAAAAAAATCCACTTAATGGCATTTATACACCAAAATTATCAAAGAAATTGCCAACAGTATTATCTATTGAAGAGATTAAAAGAATATTTAAACAATCAGAGAATACTGATAATGAGCTCTTAGGTTTAAGAGATAGATGTATTATCGAATTACTTTATTCTTGCGGTTTAAGAGTTAGTGAATTGTGCGAACTTAAAATAAATAATATACAGTTTGATGCTAATGTAATCCGTTTTTTTGGTAAAGGAAATAAAGAGAGAATAATTCCTTTAACATTTTATGCTAAGGAATGGTTGGAGAAATATTTATATCAATCTAGACAAATACTTTCTAATAGAAAGTCATCTGAACAAAAATTTGTCTTTTTAAGCAATAATGGAAAAAGATTAACCAGGGCAGCCATATGGCAATCAATCAAAAAGTATGTTAATGCAGCTGGCATTACAAAAACTGTCTCTCCTCACACTTTTAGACACTCTTTTGCTACTCATCTTGTTGATGGAGGGGCGAACTTAATTGAAATTCAGAAACTACTTGGTCATTCAGATATTTCAACGACAGAAATATATGTTCATTTATCAAAAGAGTTTATTGATAGTGAGTACATGAAAGCTTTTGATAAAAAAAAGAATTAATTATCTTTAACGCATGGGAATAGCAAGTTTACCATTAGAAATACAATTGATTTTAGTGCCTACAATATTATTTGCACTAACTTTTCACGAATACGCTCACGCAAGAGTAGCATATCTTCTTGGTGACTACACTTCATATTACCAAAATCGCATGAACTTGAACCCTTTTAACCATTTAGATCCTTTCGGAACTTTTGCTCTTTATTTTTTAGGTTTTGGATGGGCAAAACCCGTTCCAGTTGTTATGCAAAATTTAAAAAATCCCAGATCTGATATGATGATGATTGCAATGGCTGGACCTGCATCAAACATGTTTCTTGCCTGTTTAGCATCAATTATATATCGGCTAAATTTCTACTTTCAGTTTAGTGAAGAGGTTATTTTCCCTCTAGAAATATTTATTCAAATTAATATTGTATTAGCTATTTTTAATTTGATACCTTTAAATCCTCTTGATGGTTCTAGAATTCTTCCATTATTAGTTAGAAACCCAAGAACACTATATAATATTGAGATTTATGGACCAAGAATTTTAATTGGATTAATTATTTTAAATTTGATAGGAATTCCTATTTTATCAACAATAATTTTAACTCCTGTATCTATTATTTTTTATTTATTAACAGGTGCATAATTGAAAAAAATCTTTTCAATTTTTGGTCCTACTGGAATTGGAAAATCTAGTTTAGCAATTGAATTAGCCAAAAAAATTGATGGTGAAATTATAGGTGTAGATTCAAGGCAAATTTATAATGGAATTCCAATAGGTACTGCTCAACCAGACTCCAGTCAATTAAATGAAGTACCGCATCATCTTATAGGAATTAAGAAGCTTAATGAGAAAATATCTGCCGGTGAATACGTAGAATTAATTGATAATAAAATTGATAAGATTATTCAAAAAAATAAATCCCCAATTCTTTGTGGCGGTACTGGTCTTTATTTTAAATCTTTGAAAGATGGAATATTTGAAGGTAGTCATACAAATGAAGATATAAGAAGCAGGCTTGAAAAAGAATATGAAATTGATAAAGAAAAATTATTTAGGTCACTTCAAAAAATAGATCCTGATTACTCAAATAAAGTTCATATAAATAATAAAAAAAGATTAATAAGAGCTCTTGAAGTTTTTGAAACAACTGGAAAGCCAATGTCAGAAAATTTTGATGCTTCATCTAAAAATAGCAGATATACTAATAATTTCTATTTTGTTTATTTAAAAATGCATAATGATTTGTTACATCCTAGAATTTTAAAAAGAATTAAATGTATGATTGATGATGGTATGATTGATGAGGTTGAAGAAATAATTCAACGCAAAATAAATATTTCTCATATTGATTATATAGGTTTTAAAGAAATTTCTTCTTTTTTAAACAAAGAAATCTCAATTAATGAAGCCATTGAAAATATTTTTGTGAGAACAAGACAATATGCAAAAAGACAAAAAAAATGGTTTAATGTAAATGCCTATGATATTTCATTTGATTTACATGAGATTTCTAAAAATGATATAGTTGATAAATTGATTCAAATAAACTAATTTTCGCAAACAATTGGAGAATTAAATGCTTAAAAGCAAACATCTTATCGGTCTAGAACATTTTCCAGTTTCTGATTTGAATAAAATAATCGATACTTCATTTAAGTTCAAAGACATACTTCAGACAGAAAGCAGAAAAGCTATTCTTCTTAAAGGAAAAACTGTTGTAAACATGTTTTTTGAAAATTCTACTAGAACTAAAATTAGTTTTTCATTGGCTGAAAAAAGATTAGGTGCTGATAGTATTAATTTTTCTGCTTCAACAAGCAGTGTCAAAAAGGGTGAAACATTGAAAGATACTGTACAAAATATTGAATCCATGAAAATTGATGGTGCAGTAATAAGGCATGGACATCCAGGGTCTGCATTAAAATTGACAGAATACATTGATGGAGCAGTAATTAATGCTGGCGATGGTTCTCACGAACATCCTACTCAAGCCATTCTTGATATGGTAACACTTAAAGAGAAATTTGGAAAAATTAAAGGTCTTAAAGTTGGAATCATCGGTGATATTTTAAATAGTAGGGTAGCTAGAAGCGACATTTTTGCGTTGAAAAAACTTGGAGCAGAGGTTGTAGTTTGTGGTCCAAGTACTTTATTGCCAAGCGATGCAAAAAAACTTGGAATAAATATTACATACAATTTAGATGAAGTTCTCAATTGGTGTGATGCAGTTATAGCTTTACGTATTCAGTTAGAAAGGATGCATTTAGGAAGGATTCCATCAAAAAGAGAATATCATAGCGAATTTGGTCTTACTTTCGAGAGAATAAGTAAATTGAAAAAAGATATAGTTATTATGCACCCGGGACCAATGAATCGAGGTGTAGAAATTGATAGTAGAGTGGCTGATTCAGATAATGCTGTCATTCTTGATCAAGTGTTAAATGGAGTTGCATCGAGAATGTCAATTCTTTATTTACTTTTAGGTGAAGGAGATATGGAGATATGATAGAAGGTAAGAGTACAAAGAAACTTTTATTTAAATCTGGAAGAATAATTGATCCATTTACCAAAAAAACATTTAATGGCGATATTCTTGTTGAAAATGGAAAAATTTCAAAGATAAGCGACTCAATTCCTTCAAGAGGAAAAGATTATCAAGTTGTAGATTGTAAAGGTCTAGTTGTTACTCATGGTTTTTGTGATATTCATGCTCATTTTAGAGAACCAGGAAGGGAAGATAAGGAAACTTTAGAATCAGGATCTTTTGCAGCTATTGGCGGAGGATTTACTCAAGTTTGTACTATGGCTAATACAGACCCTATTATTGATTCTCCTGAACATATTCATTATATAGTTAGCAAAAGTTCAAAGCTTCCAATTGATATTTTCCCTATTGGTGCTGTTTCAAAAGGCTTAAAGGGAGAAGACTTAACAGAAATGCTATTGATGCAGAAAAATGGTGCCATTGCTTTTAGTGATGATGGTATGCCAATACAAAATGCGCAATTTATGAAATTAGCTTTAACATATGCTAAAATGCTTGATGTCCCAATTATGAATCATGCTGAGGATATTTTCCTTAGAAATAATGGAGTTATGAATGCTTCTGCAACATCAAATAATTTAGGTCTAAAAGGTAATACTAGCTTAGCTGAAGCTGTAATGGTTTACAGAGATTTATTATTAGCTCAATCATTAAGCTCAAAACTTCATTTATTACATATTTCAACAAAACAAACTGTCGATTTATTGAAGCAATTTAAAAAGAAAAATTCACTTATCACTTCAGAAGTGTCTCCACATCATTTATTTTTTATCGATGAAGATGTTAATGCGTTTGATACAAGTTTAAAAGTTGCTCCTCCTGTTAGAGGAAAAGATGACAGAAAAGCATTAATTGAGGGTATTAAATCAGGCCTTATCGATTGTATCGCTACAGACCATGCGCCTCATACTATCGAAGATAAAGAAACAACTTTTAATGATGCTGAATTTGGCATGATTGGACTAGAGTCCTGTTTTGGTGCTGTAAATAAAGTTTTGGTAAAACAAAATGGAATGAGTTTAAAATCTCTAATTGAAAAGCTTACTGTAAATCCTAGAAAAGTAATGAACTTAGAACAAGATTTATTTTCTATCGGATGTAAAGCACAAATCACTATTTTTGATCCGAATGAAAAATGGATATTTTCCAATGAACATATTTTATCAAAATCATCTAACTCTCCATTTTTAGGAAAAGAACTAATTGGAAGAGTGAAATATGTTGTTTCAAAAAACCAATTTTTCTCAATATAAAATCTCTTTTATTAATCATTGACTAATGAGAACACATCGATTAAGTTTTGGGGCATTTTTATAGAATTATGAAAAAGACAACAAAAACTATATCAGCAAAAGATGTCAACCAGCAATGGTGGCTTTTTGACGCATCTAATCAGGTGCTTGGAAGATTTGCATCTGAAGTAGCTCAAGTTCTTAGAGGAAAACATCGTCCTGATTATTCTCCAAATATTTACATGGGAGATGCAGTTATTATTGTCAATGCCGATAAGATAAGAGTTACTGGAAACAAATCTGAAACTAAAAAATATTTTAGACATTCAGGATATCCTGGCGGTGTTAAATATGCTAGTTTCAGCGAGCTAATGAAAAATGATTCTGATAAGGTAGTTCTTAATGCTGTAAAAGGCATGCTTCCTAAAAACAAACTTGGAAGAGAAATATCTAAGCATATTAGAATCTATAAAGATACTAATCACGGTCACGAAGCACAGCAACCTAAAGAATGGAGCTCTAATTAATGAACAAAGAATATTTTAATGGCGTAGGAAGAAGAAAAAATTCAACTGCTAGAGTTTATCTTTCAGATGGAAAAGGAAAGTTTTCTATTAATAACGTTTCAGATGATATTAATTCTTATTTAAAAAGAGAGTCATTGGTAATTCATGCAGTAAAGCCCCTTGAAGTTTTAAATTTAAAAGGTAAATATGACATTAAAATCAATGTTCAAGGTGGTGGTTTAACTGGTCAAGCTGGAGCAATTCAATTAGGTATTGCTAGGGCATTATTAAAAATAGATGAAGAATTCAGATCTCAACTTAAATCACATGGTTTGTTAACCAGAGATGCAAGAGAAGTTGAAAGAAAAAAATATGGTCAACCAGGAGCTAGAAAGAAGTTCCAATTCTCAAAAAGATAAAAGTATGCAAAAAATTACAAAAGAAGATTTACTCAATTCAGGCGCTCATTTTGGACATGTTAGTAGTAAAACAGATCCAAATTTTAAAGATTTCGTAGTATCACAAAAGAATGGTATTGATATCATTAATTTAGATGATACGCTTGAAGGTTTAGACAAAGCTTTAAATTTCATTTCAAATATTGTTCAAAGAAATGGAGAAATTCTTTTTGTTGGCACTAAAAAGCATGCAAAGGATGTTATCCAACAAGAGGCTGATAGATGTGGAATGTTCTACGTTGTAGAAAGATGGCTTGGTGGAACTCTTACTAATTTTTCTACGATTAAAAAAAGTATTAAGAGATTACATTCTTTAGAGAAAGAAGGTTCTTCAATATTTGAAGACTTAACCAAAAAAGAACTTTTAATGTTAAACAGAGAAAAAATTAAACTGTCTGATCAGCACAGAGGTATTAAGGATATGAAAAAGCTTCCAAATGCAATTGTTATCGTAGATGGAAAAACTGAATCAATTGCTATTCAAGAAGCTAAAAAGCTTGAAATACCAATCATTTGTATTGTTGACTCAAATACTGACCCATCACTTTGTGATTATCCTATTCCTGCAAATGACGATTCAATTAGAACAATTCAGTTAATAGTAAATGAGATTGTAAATACAATTATCTCTGTTAGTAAAAAAGACGACGATAAATCTGAATCTGTTTCAGATAAAAAAGAAGAAAAAGAAGGGTAATTAAATGAGTGTCGACGCTAAGTTAGTAAAAACTTTAAGAGAGAGAACCGGTGCAGGTATGATGGATTGCAAAAAAGCTTTAGTTGAAGCAAATGGCGATCTTGATGCTGCAGTAGATCATTTAAGAAAAGCCGGAATTGCCAAAGCTGCCAAAAAATCATCTAGAGCTGCTAATGAAGGCATTGTTTTCTCATATATTCATCCTGGAAGTAAATTAGGAGTTTTAGTTGAACTTGGTTGTGAAACAGACTTTGTCGCGAAGACTGAAGGGTTTAATGATTTAGCTGCTTCAATTGCTATGCAGGTAGCTGCATCAAATCCATTGGCTGTTGATGAATCCGGAATTTCTCAAGATATAATTGACAAAGAGAAAGAAATATTTATGGATCAGGCAAAATCATCAGGAAAGCCTGAAAATGTTGTTGAAAAAATTGTCGAAGGTAAGTTAAATAAATTTATTGAAGATAATTGTCTTGTTCATCAGTCATTTGTAAAAAACCCTGATATGACTATTTCTCAATTAGTTCAAGAAGCTGTAGCAAAACTTGGAGAAAATATTACAATTAATAGATTTGTAAGATTTGCTCTAGGCGAACAATCAAATTAGAACATGTTAAATCAAAGTATCGATTCTGCTAAGTCAAAAATGGAACAGACTATTTCGTTTGTTAAAAGTGAAATAGGTAAAATAAGGACTGGTAGAGCTAATACAGAAATGTTTAATAACATTCTTGTCAATTATTATGATAATGAAACTCCACTTAATCAGGTCGCAAATATTGCAGCATTAGATGCAATTACTATTAGTATTCAGCCTTTTGATAAAACTGTTATTGATGATATTGAAAAGGCTATTCTCGAGTCAGATCTAGGATTTAATCCTTCCAACAATGGTAATAGTATAATGATTACTTTTCCACCATTGTCCGCTGAGAGAAGACAAGAGTTAGTTAAAGTAGCTTCAAAAATTATTGAAGATGGCAGAATTTCAGTTCGTAATATTAGGAGGGAGATTATTCAGTCTGCTAAACGTATTGAAGACGAACAAAATATATCTGAAGATAACATGAAAACATTCTTAGATGATATCCAGGAAGTGACCGATTCTTTTATAACCAGGCTTAATGCTCTTCAAAAAGAAAAAGAAGTAGAAATTCTAGATAAGTAAAAACTATTTATTCTACTCGCACTTAGACCAGCCACAATCTTTACAGACTAAGCATCCACCTTCATCAAATATTCCATGACCCTCGCATTCTTTACAATACATTCCTTTGGGTTTTTGAGAAGGAGATGAATCTTCTGCTATTTCAAATTGACCTTTTTTTTCCTGTGAAGGTGAGTCACCATTAACAAATGTTTCTAGTGCTCTTCCAATTGCATCGGGAGTTGACAGGATAAGTTGACCGTCTTCCCATGTTGGGTTTGGACCACTGATTCCTTTCAATTGATTGATGATACTGTTTGGATCGACACCGGAGCGTAATGCAAGCGAAATTAGT
Organism: Fidelibacterota bacterium; assembly: GCA_038280095.1. GTDB lineage: Bacteria > Fidelibacterota > Marinisomatia > Marinisomatales > Marinisomataceae > Marinisoma. Next base: position 8,021 of record JAYPYG010000026.1, read on the forward strand.
CTACTAATGGCCTCAGTTTGAGCAGCAACTGTACCACCTGCTTTACCGATAGCTGTAAATACTTCACATAGACCATTTTCATCTTCATTAACTGTTACGTATAGTGTTCCATCGCCGGTACGCATACGTCTAGTTTTTCCTTCTGTAATAGTGGGGCGATTACGAGCGGTTTTCATCTCTACATTTTGAGATGTTTCTTCTTTATTCTCTGATGACTTTTCATCAGTAATTAAGATACCTTCTCTTGATCCTTCACGGTAAACTGTAATACCCTTTAAGTCAGCTTTGTATGCAGTCATGTAAATGTCTGCAACAGTGTCTACAGTAGTTTCTTCTGGAAGGTTTACAGTAGATGAAATAGAGCTATCGATGTATCTTTGTACTACACCTTGCATCTTAACTCTAAAATATGGATCAACATTGTGTGCTGTAACGACATATTCTGGTAGATTTTCATCTGTACCAAACATTTCTTGTACAACTGGATGATAAACAGTAAAAGTATCATACTCTTTACCAAGGCTGTCATTCTTCTTTACTTTTCTTTGATAAGATGTCGCAAAAATTGGTTCAACACCAGAAGTAACTCGCGCTACGATGGCGCCACTACCAGTTGGTGCAACAGTTGTAAGAGTACAATTTCTAATTCCGTTGTTTTTAATTTTTGTTTGTAGTTTTTTTGGAAGGTCTTGAACAAATAGACTTTGTGAATATCCATCCCAATCGAAATTAGGGAACTGACCTTTTTCTTTGGCTAAATCTACACTAGTTTCGTAAGCAGTGTTTCTGTGAATTTCCATGATTTTACCAATAGTTTCTAATGCTTCATCTGAATCATACTTGATTCCCATTTTAACGAGCATATCACCAAGGCCAAGTATTCCGAGTCCAACTCTTCTATCATTCATAGCATTTTGTTTTTGCTCTTCTAGTGCGTGACGATCTAGATTGTAATCGATAACATTATCTAGAAATCTTGCACCTATTGCAGTTGTTTCTTTAAAGCCATCGAAGTCAAAGTTACCATCTTGATCCACAAAACGTTCTAAATTTAGTGCTCCTAAATTACAGCATCCACCATCCGGCAATGGTTGTTCTGCGCACGGGTTAGTAGATACTAATGGACTACAGTATTCTGCATTGTGGTATTTGGTCATTGTATCCCAAAAAAGAAGCCCTGGCTCAGCACTTGCATGAGCATGTTTGATTATTTTCATCCACAGATCTTTGGCCTTAACAGTGGTATATGTTTTTCCACCCCAGTGTAAATCGAAATCAGAATCAGATTGAACTGCATCCATAAAATCATCAGTTAATGAGACCGAAATATTTGAATATTTGACCATATCAACATCACCTGTTTTAATTTCAATAAATTTTTCAATGTCAGGGTGATCAACACGTAATGTTTGCATGTTTGCACCTCTTCTACCATGTTGAGCTATGGTGTTAGTATTTTCACTAAAAAGATTCATGAAACCAACTGGACCACATGAATTACCACCAGTTCCGAGAATTTCATCTCCACCAGGTCTGAGAACAGATAAGTCATGTCCACAACCACCACCATATTTGTATGTCATGGCTTCTTGTATTACACAATCATATATTGATTTGATAGAGTCGTCTTTAATTCCAACGACGTAACAGTTATTTAGGGTAGTTGTGATATCTTCACGTCCAGCTCCATGCATAATTCTGCCGCCGGGTACAAATTTAAAATTCTTGAGTGCTTCAAAAAAAGCAGCTTCCCATTTATCTTGAAGTTCTGGTGTTTTTTCAACACTTGCTAAAGCTTTGGCTTGACGTTTCCATAGTTCCCAAGGATTTTTCTCTCCGGGAGCTAGGTATTTCATTTCAAGAACGCTTCGACCAAGATCGTCTTCTTTATAATAATTATCTATTGTGTATTCTTCTGGACAACTTTCTTTATCTTGATCCATTGACTCTTTTACATTAAAGCCAAGGATTTGGTTTTTTAACTCTGAATCTATCTTTGGATTTTTATCCGATTCTGTTGGAAAGTTTATTTCAATTGCTTCCGCCATAATTCTTAATTCCCGCCCTTTATATATTTTAATATCCTGTGTGTCAAAAGACACTGTTTCTCTAAAAGAGATTATTTTTTTTGCAAATACATAGCTTTCGAAAAGCTAATTGGCTGGCTAAGCAACTTATTTATTTTTTTTCATTTGAGTCAAGTTTAAAAATGTAAAAAAATATTTTTTCTATTTAGTTGAGGATTGTTACAAAAAAAATCCCATCAGTCACATAATTTTGCCTACTTGTTTTGCATCATTTTCTGTATTAATATTTGTAGCGACAACACATATATGACAGAAGTAAAATTGAATAATAAATTCACATTAAATGATAAATATACATTAATCGAAGGTAGAATCATTCTATCTGGAATACAAGCGCTTGTACGTTTATTACTTGACCAAAATAGAGCTGATCTAATCAAAGGAATAAATACAGGTACTTTAGTTTCAGGTTACAGAGGTTCTCCTGTAGGAATGCTAGACATCAATTTAGTAAGAAACAAAAAGTTATTGGATCAGCACAATATCAATTTCATTCCTGGAGTAAATGAAGATTTAGGTGCAACACTTATTTACGGAAGTCAAATGGCCGGAATGGTATCAAACGTTAAGTATGACGGTGTTCTGGGTATGTGGTATGGAAAAGCACCTGGAGTAGATCGTTCTGGAGATATTTTCAGACATGCAAATTTTTTAGGAGTTGGTAAAAATGGAGGTGTATTAGCAGTCGCCGGAGATGACCCTTCTTGTAAATCGTCAACTCTTCCATCACAGTCTGAACCAGCATTATTCGATGCCATGATGCCAATTTTTTATCCTGGTAATGTTCAAGAAATTTTAGATTTAGGTAGATATGCATATGAGATGTCCAGGTATTCAGGTTTGTGGTCTGGTTTTAAAATTGTAACTGATATCGCCGATGCTTTTGGAAGTGCTATTGTTCATCCTGAAAGAATTAACATTAATATTCCTGATTTCCAATACAACGGTCTGCCATGGAAACATACTCAAAATGCTAAATTAGTTGGACATCATAGTTTACCAACTGAAAAAGAAATCCACTTAGGTAGAATTGAAGCTGCTAAGCATTTCTTGGCATCAAATAATATCAACAAAATCACAGTTAAATCAGATAATGATTCAATAGGAATTATTAC
>JAYPYG010000027.1:0-11092 GCA_038280095.1 Fidelibacterota bacterium
GTGCGCATGATTAAATCAATTTTATCTGACTGTTGTCCTTTTAGTAATACTTTCATTCTCGAATTTTCTTCATCAACTAATAGGTAATCATCAAATTTATTGGAGTCTTTTTCTTCAATATATTTTTTTGATATCAAGAAATCGTACGCCCACTCAAGTGTTCTAATTCCAGGCCTATAAAGTTCTCTATCATCCAAATTTTGATGTACTACACTTACATCTTTTTCTGAAAATTGACTTATTTTTTTACCAACATATGCAATTGTAGTTGATGATTTAAATGAATTTGCAATTTTCATTCCAAGATCTAAGGTAGGTTTTGAGAATTCTCTTCCACCAATAGCAATTAAAATTTTCATAGCGTTACCCAGTAAAATTGTGACATTAAATACAAAATAATAATCGAAATACTAAACATCAATATTCCAACTCTAAAAAACATTTTAGTCGAAACTAATCCAGTAGAGTATATAATCATTGCTGTTGGAGATGAAATTACAGTTAAGAATGAAAACCCTGAGGCTATTGCTGAAGAAAGAGCAAAGGAAATATCTGTTGGATGAAGCTCGATTGCTATTGGTCCAATTAGGGATACAGTAGCTGAGCTGGTAAAAAAGTTAGCAGTAAGTCCTGATAAAACCGCCATTATTGACCAACTTACATTCATAGAATTTGAAGGTAAAGTTTCTAATAACTCATTGAATCGTAAAACAAGCCATGATGAAGCACCTGTTTCATTTATTTGAAACCCTAGTGAAATTGTAGCTGCAAAAAGAAGAATAACTCCCCAGTTTGTATTTTTATTTATTTCTTCCCATGAAATCATTCCAAAAATCATAAACGTTAATGCTCCAGCAAGTGCAATGATTCCCAAGCCATAAATATCATTAAATGCAAACCAGCTCGAAACTATACCGATAATGATTAAACATGAAAAAAGATGGTTTATATTTTTTTTCACATCTGTTTTACCAACATTCTTTTTGAATCCACGCATCTTAATATTGTTTAATGAAGATGGAAAAGTAAATTGAAGCACAAAATATGCCACAACTAACTGAATCATTAAAATCGGATATGCGTGCTTCATCCATTTCCAATAATCAATACTGACATTACTAAATTCTTGAAGATAGTTAATCATAATAACATTTCTAGCTCCACCAGATGGCGTTCCAATTGATCCAATAATTGTGCCATAAGCGATTGAAAATAAAGTGAGCAGTACAGCATTTTTTCCATCTGCTTGTTGGGTATCAATATTTTTTATAACCGATAAGCCAATCGGTAGCATAATTGCAATAACTGTATGCTCCCCCAAGAAAGAAGATAGAATAGCAGAGATAGTCATTAGTCCTGCTAAAAACATTCTTTTACTTTTTCCAAAAATTTTAATAATCAATTTTGCTAATCGTATATCAAGTCCTTGATGTACAATTGCAATAGCGAACATTAATGAGCCCATTACAAATAATACTGCATCATTCATAAAAGAAGAGGCTACAACATCTGGAGGTGCAACTCCAAGAACAACTTGTAAAACTAAAGTAAGTAATGCAATAGCTGGAAATGGTATAGGTTCAAATGTTACAAGCATAAAAACGAGCAAAAGTATAATTAAGCTGTGATATGCTGGAATGGTAAGTCCAACTGGTGTAGATAAATTTAAAAGAAATATTGAAATGAGTACACTATACACAAACCATTTTTTTTGAGAAAACCAGAAAAGAATTGATGAAGAAATAACTTTATATGATTCGTTCATGAATTTGAATTTATCATATTTAATCAAAAAAAGTTAATACTTAAGTTTTATCTCTTGACTGAAGACCATTATAGACGTAATGTTTACACATAATTTTATAAAAATTATTAAAGTTTTTTTATAAGAGTTAAAATGCAAATATTTCCAAGATGGACAAATAATTTTCCAGGAATTTTCCTGATAGCAGTTTTTCTGCTAGTCTTTTCGTTATCTTCTTTTATTTGGTATTATGGTTCTCCTTATTACACAGATGTTGGTTATGCGCCAACTCAACCAGTTCCATATAGTCATAAATTGCACGCAGGTGATATGGGTATAGATTGTCGCTACTGTCATGTTGGTGTTGAACAAGGCTATTCAGCAGTAATACCTCCAACCGAAACATGTATGGGCTGTCATACTTATGTAAAAACTGATAGCGAGAAATTGAAATTAGTAAGAGAAAGTTGGGAAACTGGAAAACCAATTGAATGGATAAAAGTTCACATGCTTCCAGAATACGCTTATTTTAATCACAGCGTTCATGTTAATTCTGGAGTAGCTTGTATATCTTGTCACGGAAATATTGCAGAAATGGAAGTTGTTTATCAAGTTCAACCTTTAAGTATGGATTGGTGTCTAGATTGTCATAGATCTGATGCACCTGAAGTAAGACCTGTAAGTGAAGTAACCAATATGTATTGGACTCCACCTGCAGATTATGATCAATTTGTTTCGTCGTGGGTAGCAGAACATGGTGAAGAAAGACCTGTTGAGGATTGTCAAAAATGTCACAGATAGAAAAGAAGAACCAAGAATTTGTTAAGACTAATTCTCACGTACTTGAGGATACTACTAATCAAGAATTTGGGTACTGGAAAAGTCTCAAAGATATTTCATCAGAAGATGATTATAATCGTTTTTTAAAACAGTCTGAGCATAATGTTGATAACGGTCTTTCAAGAAGAAACTTTTTATCATTGATTGCTGCATCAGTTGCACTTGCTGGATTAGAGGGTTGTAAAAAACCTGTTCAAAAAATCATCCCTTATGTTGAAGCTGAAATTGGTACAATTCCTGGTATTCCAAAATATTATGCAAGTACTTTACCTTTTAAAAATAATGCATTAGGCGTTGTTATTGAAAATCATGATGAAAGACCCGTAAAAGTTGAGGGTAATGAAAAACATCCAACTTCTTTAGGTAAATCAAATTCCTTCGCACAGGCTAGCACTTTAGAAATGTATGATCCTGATAGAGCAAGAGGTGTAAAGTTTAAAGGTAAAAAAGTTGACTGGAATGAATATTTAAATTTTGCTAAAAGTATCAATGATGGCAATGGCAAAGGTTTGGCAGTGCTCATGCAAGAGTCATCTTCTCCAACTATTAAGTCTATTCATGAAGACTTTAAAAAGAATTTACCGAATGCAGATTGGGTTGTATATGAATCAGTTAATAATGAAAATTTATATGACGGAATTGAACTAGCGTTTTCAAAAAGATTGCAACCACTTTATAGATTAGAAAAAGCTCAGATTATAGTTTCATTGGGTTCAGACTTTTTGGGAGTCGATGATAATAATATATATCATACAAGAAAGTTTGCCCAGAATAGAAATATTGTTGACGAAAATAGCACCATGAATAGATTGTATGTTGCTGAAAGCTCTATATCATCTACTGGTTCAAGTGCTGATCACAGACTAAATGTACCTCAACATGAGATGGAAAATTTATTAGCCGAGTTGGCCTATGAACTCAAACAGCTTGGATTAAGAATTGAGGCCAAAAAAGTTAAGAGCTCAAATAATTTATGGATTAAAGCTGCCGCAAAAGACTTATTTGATGGAAGAGGTGAATCAATTATAATTGGAGGATCATCTTTATCTAAAGAGTTCCATCAATTGATTGCTTTAATTAATTATAATTTAAAAGCTCCTATTGATTATTATCCTCTAAATATGTCTCAGGTTTCATCGCTAAAGAATTTTGAGTCACTTTGTAAAGACATGAAAGATGGTAAGATAAATAACTTAATCATTCTTGGGGCTAATCCAGTTTATGATTCTCCTGTTGATTTTGATTTTGCAGAATCATTGAAAAAAGTTAAAAATTCAGTTCATCTAACTAATATAATTGATGAAACCTCAAAGCTATGTTCATGGAATATTGCTATGAACCATTATTTTGAATGTTGGGGAGATGCAATGACTTACGATGGACATGTGAGTATTGTTCAACCTCAAATTATGCCATTATTTGATTCTAAAAGTATTATTCAGGTTCTTTCTCCAATCGTTCATTCGAAAGAGCAAAGTGCTTATGATACTGTTAAAAATGTTTGGAAATCAAACATTATTAAAAGTGGAAATTTTGAAAGAGAATGGGATAAAGTTTTACATGATGGGTTATATAAAAAACCAATTTTGAAAAAGGTCAATGTCAGGCCTGCTTCAAAAATATCTACAGCTGTATTAAATAATTATAGTTTAGATAATGATAAATTTGAAATTGTTTTTTGTCCTTCCTCATCTGTCTACGATGGAAGGTATGCAAACAACGGTTGGTTGCAAGAAATTCCTAAGCCAATAACAAGTCTAACTTGGGATAATGCTGCACTAATTAGTATGAAGGTTGCAAAGAAACTAAATATCAAAAATGGTCAAATGTTAGAAATCTCAGTTGGAGATAAAACTATAAACATTCCTGCTTTTATCACACCAGGACAAAATCAAAAATCAATAACCCTTGAATTGGGTTATGGAAGAAAATTCAATGGAAGAATTGGAAATGAAGTTGGATTTAATGTTTATCCATTAAGAAGTTCTGATAGTCCATCATTTATATTAAATGGATCTATAAAAGTTTTAAACGAAACATATCCACTAGCTTCAACTCAAGATCATCACGGATTAGAGGATGATAAGTATGCTGCACCAGGTTTTGATGACCTTGCCAATAAAGAGGCACAATCAAGAATCCCAGAATTAGTTAAACAGTCAACACTTGATTATTATAAAGATAATCCTGATTGGGTTCAAAAAAAGGTTGAACAACATAAACCAGATAAGAATAGAAGTTGGGCTGATCATTCAATGTATAATCCTGATTGGGATTATTCAAAAGGACCACAATGGGGAATGTCAATTGATTTAACGAGTTGTACTTCTTGTAATGCTTGTTCCATTGCTTGCCAAAGCGAAAATAATATTCCAGTTGTAGGTAAGCAGCAGGTTATGAATGGTAGAGAAATGCATTGGATAAGAATAGATAATTATTTTGCTGGAGATCCTGATAATCCTGAAGTGTCGACTCAATCTGTTGCTTGTGTCCATTGTGAGCTTGCACCTTGCGAATCTGTCTGTCCAGTTGCGGCTACCACGCATTCTTCAGATGGTGTAAATCAAATGACCTATAATAGATGTCTTGGAACCAGATATTGTGCAAATAATTGCCCTTACAAGGTAAGAAAATTTAATTTTTACAATTACACAAGAGATTTACCTGAAGTTGTACAGATGGCGATGAACCCAGATGTTTCCATCAGATTTAGAGGTGTAATGGAAAAATGTACATACTGTTATCAAAGAATTAGTTCAGCTAGAATTACTGCAGAAAATGAAGGAAGAGAAATTAAAGATGGAGACTTCCAGGTTGCTTGTCAACAATCTTGTCCCGCTGATGCAATTAAATTCGGAGATATAAATGATCCTAATAGTGAGGTTAGCAAAGCAAAAAGAAGAAATCGCGATTATGCATTACTAGCTCATTTAGGCACTGCTCCACGAACAACTTATTTAGCAAAAATTAGAAATCAGAACCCAATGCTTGTTTCAAAATCTCAAAATGGGAGTTATCAATAGATGTCAATCAAATCAAAAGCTTTGATTAGAGCAGAAAAACTTCTTCCTGGAAACCAGGATTTTACATCTATTACTGATGATATTGCTGGTGTACCTGAACAGAAAAAAACGCCAATTCAATGGTGGTTATTATTTGGATTTTCTCTTTCGCTTTTATCTATTTTTGTTGGAAGCGTTGGATTTCTAATTTGGGAAGGTACTGGAATATGGGGTATCAATAATCCTGTTTTTTGGGGTTGGGCTATCATCAATTTTGTTTGGTGGGTTGGTATAGGTCATGCTGGTACATTGATATCAGCAATCTTGCATTTATTCAGACAGAACTGGAGAAATGCAATTAATAGGTTTGCAGAAACCATGACGTTGTTTGCTGTTATCTGTGCACTAGTTTTTCCTGGAATTCACGTTGGTAGAATATGGGTTGCATATTGGTTCCTACCACTTCCAAACCAAATGGGAATGTGGCCTAACATGCGCAGTCCATTGATTTGGGACTTCTTTGCTGTTTTTACATATTTCACTGTTTCTTTACTTTTCTGGTACACAGGTTTAATACCTGATTTAGCAACATTGAGAGATAGAGCAAAAGGTTTAAAAAAGAAAGTCTACGGATTTTTTGCTCTTGGATGGAGAGGTGGAAATCGTCAATGGCAACACTATGAGCTTGCCTATTTAGTGCTTGCTGGTATTTCTACTCCTCTAGTTTTATCTGTACACAGTGTTGTTAGTTCTGACTTTGCAACAAGTGTAATTCCTGGTTGGCACACAACAATTTTTCCACCTTATTTTGTAGCTGGAGCAATTTATTCTGGCTTTGGGATGGTAATGACTCTTTCAATCATTGCAAGAAAAGTCTATAACTTGGGACATATTATCACTGTTGAACACTTAGATAAGATGGCTCAGATTATGTTATTAACAGGCTGTATGGTTGGGTATGCCTATTCCATGGAGTTTTTTGTTGCTTGGTATAGTGGAAATCCATACGAATCCTTTGCATTTGTCAATAGAGCTTTGGGTCCATATTGGTGGGGTTATTGGGCAATGATATTTTGTAATGTTGTAGTACCTCAATTCTTTTGGTTTGAAAAATACAGAAGACACATTCCATTTTTATTTATAACCTCTATTCTTGTGAATATTGGAATGTGGTTCGAAAGATTTGTTATTGTTGTTATCACACTTCATAGAGATTTTATGCCTGGAGCATGGGCAATGTATAATCCAACAATGTGGGATGTTGCTATTTACTTGGGAACGTTTGGATTGTTTTTTACAGGATTTTTATTATTCCTAAGATTTTTACCAATGGTTTCAATTGCAGAAGCAAAATTAGTTTTACCTGAGTCGGATCCACATCATGGAGATAATCATGAGTAAATATGGTGTAATAGCAAAGTTTGACAATCCTCAATCATTGGTGCATGCTGCAGAAAAAGTAAGAGATGAAGGTTTTACTAAATTTGATTGTCATTCACCATTTCCAATTCATGGTATGGATGATGCCATGGGTTTAAAACGTTCAAAGCTTGGTTATGTTATTGGAGCGATGGGTTTAACTGGAGCATTATTTGGGTTTGGGTTACAAACTTGGATTCATTCTATTGAATATCCAATGAACATTAGTGGTAAGCCATATTTTGCATACCCTGCGTATGCTATTATTACTTTTGAATTAATGGTTTTATTTAGTGCTTTTGGTGCAGTATTTGGAATGATGTTCTTTAATCGTATTCCAAGATTTCATCACCCTGTTTTTTATTCTGAAAAGTTTTCTGATGTCAGTAGTGATGCATTTTATGTAAGCATTGAAGTTGATGATCCTAAGTATGATGAAAGTAGTGTAATCGATTTTTTAAAAAATATTGGTGGAACTGAAATAGAGGTATTGACAGATGAGAATTAACATTATTTTATTTTGTTTACTATTTCTGACTGGATGTTTTAGAGGTTCAAAGTTTGAAAGTACTCCAATACATTTAAATCCAAATATGGATAATCAACAGAAATATCGTTCTTTGGAAGAAAGTAATTTTTTTGCTGATGGATCAACCATGAGAAAGCCTATTGAAGGAACCGTAGCTAGAGGAATGATTGCTGAGAATCATTCATTTATTAGTGGTAAAAATGATGACGGTACATTTATAATTTCTAACCCACTTGAATTGTCTGCTGAAGTTCTTGATAGAGGACAGGAAAGGTATAACATTTATTGTAGTGTTTGCCATTCACAGGTTGGTAACGGAAAAGGTATTGTTACTCAATATGATTATCCAGTGATTCCAGCAAATTTACATGATCAACGTATCAGAGAGCAAGCTGACGGAGAAATGTATAATACTATAGTTTATGGTCTACGAAGTATGCCAGCTTACGGTTATCAGATAGATACTGAAGATGTTTGGTCGATCGTCCATTATGTGAGAGCGCTTCAAAGAAGTCAAAATGCTACTTTTGAAGATTTGCCAGAAGAAGAGCGAAATAAATTAGGTGACAACTCATGATGAATCTTGATCCAAAGACCTATTCTTATGTTTCAAAGAAATCAAATAATTTGATTCTAATTGCAGTTGGTTATATTGCAATACTTTTAACTTGGTTTTTTGGCTCATCAGATAAGGTATTTTACTTCTCATACTTAACTTCATATTTTTATTGGCTTAGTATCATTTTAGGTGGAATGTTCTTTATTATGGTGCATTATGCTTTTTCAGCAACTTGGAGTGTGTCTATTAGAAGAATCATGGAAAATACAATTATGTTAATACCGTTATTCACTCTACCATTTATTCCAATTATTTTTGGCATGGAAAAATTATTTAAATGGCTTCCTAATCACTACTATTGGAAAACTCATGATTTTGAGGCTGACTATTTAATTCAACATAAATTAGCATATTTAAATGAAGACTCATTTATTTTTAGAGCATTCCTATATTTTGCTTTATGGAATATTATAGCACTATTTATATACTTTAATTCAATGAAGCATGATAAAAGCGGTGACACAAAAATTCTGGAGAGACTAAGATATTTTTGTATGAGTCCAATGGGCGTCTTCTTCTTTATTAGTCTTACATTTGCAGGATTGGATTGGCAAATGAGTCTTGATCCGCACTGGTATTCTACTATGTATGGTGTTTACACATTTGCAGGAGCTTTCTTGGCATTCTTAGCTTTCTTAACATTTACTATCATTAGATTACAAGATCAGGGATATTTAAAAGATATAGTATCTATTGAACACTTTCATGATTTAGGAAAGTACTTATTTGCTTTTACAGTATTCTATTGCTACATAGCTGGCGCACAATTTTATTTCATTTGGTATAGTAATATTCCAGAGGAAACTATATGGTATCTCCATAGATGGGTTGGCTCTTGGAAAGCTATAAGTGTTTTATTAATTGTAGGTAAATTTTTTATACCATTTTTCATTCTAATTTTTAGAGGTTCTAAAAGAAATATTAGGTTATTACAAGTTATGACCATTTGGGTTTTATTCATGCATTATATAGATATTAATTTTATTATAATGCCTACGGTTCATAAACAAGATTTTTACTTTGGTATTTACGATTTGATTACAATGTTAAGTTTTGCATTAATTTTTATTGGGGGTTTTAAATACATAACCTCAAGATCAAATCTTGTACCATTAAATGATACAGAGCTTGTCCACTCAATTAATCACAGGAATCATTAATCATGGATCATAATTCAGGGTACGAAAAAAAAGATATTCCAGTAAGACCAGTACTAATTGGAGGAGTTATATTTATTTTAACTGTTCTAGGAACCATTTACATGCTTTATGAATACTATATTCGAGTACTTGATAGTACTACATACGAATTTAAGTTAAGTAAGCGTTCAACTAACTTAGAAGAGCTGAATAAATTTGAGCAAGAAAATCTTAATAGCTATAAAGCTAAAGACGGTGAAGAAAACAGTTACCAAATTCCTATTGAAAAATCAAAGGAAATCCTTCTGAATGAAAAGAAATAGTATTCTTCTTTCTATTTTTCTGTTACTCACAAGTCTTGCGCATGCCCAAACTCTAAAAAAAGAATTTCCAAGCGAACAGCAAATTGATGTTATTGAAAACTTAGGTGATTTCATTCCACTTGATACAGTTTTTATTGACGAGAGCGGCAGTGAGGTAGAACTATCAACTTTTTTTAATAAGGAAATCCCAACAGTCTTAACATTAAATTATTTTGAATGCCCAATGTTATGTACTCTTGTTCTCAATGGTCTTGCTGAATCATTAAAAAATTTAACTTTGAATGCAGGAGATGAATTTCAGGTTATAACTATTGATATTAATCCAAATGAAAAAACTTTATTCGCAAATCAAAAAAAGAAAAATTACATCGAGGGATTTGGGTTGGAAAATATCAAGGATGACTGGCATTTTCTTACTGGAACAGAAGAAAATATAAAAAAAGTTGCAGATAGCATTGGTTATATATATTATTATGATGCGCAGAGAGATGAATATATGCATCCAGCTGCCATAACATTACTAAGTTCTGAAGGAAAAATTTCCCGATATCTATATGGAATTGAATATCCAGTTAAGGATTTAAAATTGGGAATTTTAGAAGCATCAGAGGGGAAAATTGGTAGTACTTTAGATAAGATTATTTTGTATTGTTATCACTACGATCCTTACAAAAATACTTATACAATTTTTGCTACCAATATTATGCGTTTAGGAGGTATATTTACTATCCTTTTTCTATGCATTATGCTAGTAAGTTATTGGAAAAAAGATAAAAACTTATTTGATAAGGACAGTTTGAATGTTAGATAGATTGACAGAATATTTCTTTCCAAAGCAAGTATCAACTTTTGCAAGTGATATTGATAACCTATATTTTTTCATTTTTTATTCATCAGTAGCACTCTTCTTAATAGTTGTTTTTGGTATGGTTTATTTATCAATTAAATATCGTCATCGTAAAGGCGAAGAACTAAAGTTGACGAGCAGCAAAGATCATAGTAACCTACTTGAGTCTATGTTCTTTATTATACCTTTAATTTTAGTATCCATTACTTTTGTTTGGGGTATACGTTCTTATCTGAAAATGGTAATCGTTCCGGATGATGCTATTGAGATTAAAGTTACTGGACAAAGCTGGTTTTGGACTTTTGATTATCCAGATGGAGGTACAACCCTTAATGAGTTAGTTGTTCCATCAAATAAACCAGTTAAGTTAGTTTTATCATCTAAAGATGTTCTACACAGTTTCTTCATTCCTGTTATGAGAAGTAAAATGGATTGTTTGCCAAATAGATATAATGTGATGTGGTTTGATGCAACTAAGGAAGGAGTTTACGATATATTCTGTACCGAATATTGTGGAACTGGACACTCTCAAATGGGAGCAAAAGTTATTGTTATGAAGCCAGCACAATATGAAGAATGGGCAAGTGAACTTGGTTCTGAAGATGACGATCTTCCATTAGACGAGTTAGG
>JAYPYG010000069.1:0-1919 GCA_038280095.1 Fidelibacterota bacterium
GATCCCCCTAACATAAAAACATCAAACATGGATTCGTGGTTAAACATAAAAATGTATGGACCATTTTCTTTTTTAGGTGCTTGGCCTTTTACGTTAAACCGCTGAAAAGAAACTAACATTAACAACCTGCTTGAAAAAGGTATTAAAGGATAATATGCATTTCTCATATGCGTAAAGTATGAGCAGACAATACCAGTTATTAAAAACAAAGCAAATAATGGTAAAAATAAAATAAATACAATTGCGGATATTAATGTTTTTATCATTCCGGCTATTTTAATTGAACTTTTTAAGAATATCTAACATTTTATGATTTGCTTTTGGAAGTGGAAAGTTCAAAATATCTTTCAATTTAATCCACCGATGCTCCCGATATGAATTGAGTGTTTTGATTGATTTTGGGAACGATTTAAATAAAGAAATATTAACTCCGAAATGTGAATATTGATGTGTTATGTTTCCTAAAAATACTGGGTTGGATATCGTAAGATTTGTCTCCTCTTTAACTTCACGAATAATTGCATCTACAGCTGTTTCATTTTTTTCAATTTTTCCTCCTGGGAATTCCCACAAACCAGATAAAAACTTTGTATTCTGTCGTTTTGTAATTAAAACTTTATTTTGATATTCAATTACTGAAATCGCAACATCATATATAGGTATTTTTTTTGAAGCTTTTGGTGTTGGGTATGATGTTGGAGATGAGCGTGCATATGCTTTGCATATATTTTTCAGAGGGCATTCATTACAATGTGTGATACTCGCTTTACATAAAGAACTTCCTAGGTCCATTAATGCCTCGTTATAATCTCCAGGATTTTTGATACATTGATTTTCTTCTAAAAATCTTATAACTCTCTTTTGATTCCTTTTTGTTTTTGTCTTCAAGCCTAAAATTCTATACCCAATTCGCTCAAGGTTTGTATCAATACCAACTAAGTTTTTTTTAAATGCAATTGCTAGAATAGTTTTTGCAGTATAATCACCAATGCCTGGTAATTTAATTAAGTCATCATAATTATTAGGAAAAGATGATTTAATTAATTTTGCAGCATTGAACATATTTTTACATCTAGAATAATATCCAAGCCCTTCCCACATTTTAATTACATCATCAAATTTGGACTCTTTAAACGAATTTAATGTGGGATATTTTTTTATCCATTTTTTGTAATACGGTATGACAGTTTTGACTTGGGTTTGTTGCAACATTATTTCTGAAACCCAGATACGGTATGGAGATCTCCCGTGTCTCCACGGAAGATCTCTTTTATTTAGATAAAACCAGTTTAGTAGCTCGTTGTGCATCACAAGCTACAATTTAATAATTTAACTACAAGTTGTGTCTATTAAAGCAGCGCATGCTTTATATGGGTCGACATTTGATGCGGGCCTTCTGTCTTCTAAATATCCCTTACCATCATTTGCTACACCCATAGGAATTCTAATTGATGCACCTCTATCGCTTACGCCATATTTAAACTCATTGATGCTACATGTTTCATGATCTCCAGTTAAACGCTCCTCATTAGCATCTCCATAAACTGCTATATGTTTATCAACGTTTTGTCCGAGTTTTTCACATGCTTCTTCAATTACTTTCAACCCTCCGTCTGCGCGCATAGATTCTGTACTATAGTTGATATGTGCTCCAGAACCATTCCAATCGCCTTTTATTGGCTTTGGATGTAGTTCTACTCTTAGGCCATATTCTTCACCAACTCTTTCAAGTAGCCATCTTGCTACCCATAATTGATCACCAACTTCTAAAGCAGGTAAAGGCCCTACTTGATATTCCCATTGTCCCAACATTACTTCAGCATTGATTCCTGATACTTCTATTCCTGCTTCTAGACACAAATCCAGGTGATCTTCTACCATTGATCGAGCAGCAACATCTTCAGATCCTACGCTGCAAT
>JAYPYG010000070.1:0-1896 GCA_038280095.1 Fidelibacterota bacterium
ATTTTTCCCATCTGAAAATCTATTAAATCGTTCCAACCACTTTGTCCCGCATTGCAAGCATCTGATGGTTTTTTTTCATACTCCAAAACTTTTTCATAATCTAAATTAAGTTTCTCTGATACTTGTTTGGTAGATATTAATACTGGCAACCTATCATCATATAAAATGCGAAGTTGCATAAGATCAGATGCAGAAAAATAAGCAATTTCTGGAGATGAAGAGTTGTAAGTCATAGTTGAATCCCAGCATCTATTGTGACCCAAACCTAATGCATGACCGACTTCATGAACTAAAATATGACTTCTTAACGCTGGAGAGTGCTGTGTATCTACCCAAATCCAACCAAACTTACTTTTTGGTTCATCAACTGTATTGCTTGGGAAGTGAAAAGTTCCAATAGCTTTTTCTTTACAATCCTTTGCTTGTTTAGAAAACAATGATGTGCAAGGTAAGAAATGGATTGGAAGATTGACATATTCTGTATTGTCTGAATATGAAATGTTTAAATCAGGTGCGACGATATGCATTGTTTGAATTATCTGATTCAAGGTTTTTAAATCTGACTCTTCTACATCTCCATAGAGGCCTATAACAATATCCCCTTTTAATCTATTTCGAAGCCAGATTGAATTGTCTTTATATTTACCATCAAGTTCCGTTAAATTTTTCTCCAACAATGCTAAGCCTGCTTCATGGGGTTCTGGCAAAAACTGATTGAGTGATTTTAATTGTTGTGTATCAAAAAAATTCTCAATATAAGCATCTTCTCCAATTGCTGAAACATCAAAATACAAATCATCTACTGGATTGAAAATATTGTCTACATAATATGGTTCAATTTGAGTAAAGTTTAAAAATGTGTTGCTATCTTGAGTGAAAAGAACTTTGCTGTAACACTCTTTGGAGCTTTTATCTTTTCCTACAATTTCGAAATACCAAGTTCTATCTTGATTAAATGTAGCTCCAGTAATTTTTAACTCTATTTTTTGTACCCTCTCCGTAGAGCTTATTTTTTGTTCAGTAACCTCATGAAGTTTGAAACCACTTACGGGATAATATTTTGTTTGAGCAGGGTAGATATTTAAAAGAACCTTATTAATATTTTGTTCAATTGGTTTTTTTGGAAATGTGAGATATAAGATGTCATTTGTATCACTCAATGTGAACGTAACATCATCCCAAAATTTTTGATATCTACAACTACTAGCTTGAGCTAAATCGTACTTCTCTTTTTTGCTCATAGTTTCATCTGTTGATTCATAATCTTGATTAGCTGATATTGAAACTGTCTGAATAACGGCGGGATTAGTTAAGTAATCATACGTAATGCTTAATTGTTGCACCGCAGCAAAACCCCAAGAAATTATCCAAGAGAAAAGAACAGTAGCAATTTTATGTGTCACTATTGATCCAATCTAGAATTCGTGAAGCTAATTTTTTTCCACCGATATGTGAAGGCTCAATAGGATTTGCGTAATCTTGTTCTTCAGTAAAAATATTTCTGAGCTCTAATACGTCTACATTAAAAAATGCTCCGGTTGAGAAAATAATATCATTAAGCATCGAAACCATTGCCATTGAAGCAAAAGAAATATCTCTATAAAAAATATCGCTACTCAAATTACCTTCGTATACCGTACACAACAAAATATTAGAATCCTGTTGTGACAGTTTTTTGACAATGGATCGATACCTATGCTTAATTGGTGCCAGTTTGCAAACAGCTTGTTCCATAACTTCTTTAGGCGTTAACTCCACCTTTGATTTAAGAAAACTGATATGGTTTAACAAATCATTGCCACCCATCGAAATGACTTGATGGGTGGCAAGATTAGGGAGGCTATTTAGCTGAAATCGTAAAACATCTTTTGTTGTGTGACCATCAACTGCTAGCTG
>JAYPYG010000071.1:0-1895 GCA_038280095.1 Fidelibacterota bacterium
TTCCCTGATAAATGTCCCCTCTTGACAGACGAGGAGAGGGTGGTATGGTATAAAGCAGGACAAAGAAGTGTAATAACTTACCTACAACAGACTTACGACGACCAACTCGAACAAGATATAGTAACTAAACAAGTACAATAGCCATGTGTTTTTCGCAACCTAAGATGCCCGCTATGCCGGAGATACCACCACCTCCTCCACCTCCCGCACCGCCTCCACCACCACTAGCTATGGCTGAGAAAGCACCAACACAACGTGCAGCTACCCGTCAAGTAAAGCGTCGTCGTGGTACTCAACAAGTTACAGCTCGTCGTCGTCCTAGTATCGGAATGGGTGGAGGTAACGGTGGTACGGGTGTACAGCTTTCTTCATAATAACAACTAATAATATAATAAATATATATGAGCCTTCGCACACTTGATAAAAAGACGTTGCTCTCATCTGCCACTGGATCAGGGGCGGGCAACAGTTTCTCGGTTGAGCGTTCTAAGGGATGGACATTTGTCGTCGCCACAGAATCCGCAGGAGCCGCAACAGTAGACATTGAAGCTTGGATTGGTGGTGCTTGGCACGTCGTCCACAGTCAATCGGTATCCTCAGAAGGATCGGTTATGATTCGTGATGACCACGGACACTACGAAAAGCTAAGAGCTAACATCTCCGCTTACACCGCAGGTACTCACAGCGTCTACGCTACTGGTACTGTTGACTCTCTATAATGTCCCTTGTTCTTACACCTAACATCTTAAAACCTAGTGGTATTACAGCAATACCTAACAGGTTGATTCGCCCTGCTTTTGGTATTCAGTACGGATTTGATGTAGAATTAGGACTTGATGCACCTGAGTTATCTTTACAAGAAACAGGCGAGGATCAAGTAAGTTATACAATTGTAGGAGTTCCTAGAGCTACTAACTACAGAGTAGAGAAATCTATAGATGGCGGTTCTTATACATTCGTAGCGGATCACGCAACAGCTGATACATATACGGACTCAGGTAATCCTGAAGGAGTAAGTATTGTTTACAGAGTAAGAGCAGAGAATGTTAGTTTTGAGAGTAATTGGACATCAGCTTCTATTGTTCTTAAAGTAGAATTTACTACGGCTATATTGGAACACAATTCCAACCACGCTAATGCTACTAATACATTTACTCTTAGGTTTAGACCTGAGTTAGCTTTTAGCAGTGGTACAGTTACACTCACAGGACTTGATGCTTCTCAAACAACCGACAATTCCTCATTACCTATAACCAGTGCAAACAATGTATTAGGTACGACAGGAAATTGGACACAATCCACAGGTACTCTTGTACTTACAGTAGCTTCTACAATTCCGAGTAATATTGATACGGTTGTAACTTTTGACCTTACTAACCCAGCGACAGCACCACACAACGGTTCAACAGGAATAACACTAGACGCTACAAACTGCACACAAGCACAAATCAGTGGCACATTCTTGTACACCATTAACACTACATATCAGATCGGAGATACAACCCGTAACCAAAATGTTATTGTAGCTGATACTACTCAAACTCAATACACCATTGAACAAGCAGCAGACACTAAGAATATACTTGTTTGGGATGGTGCAGCTTGGTACATTTACATCGACGATTACACACCTTAATCATGGCTAATAAAAAGATTACCGAACTTACGGAGCTGACAACACCAGCAGGTGCAGACATCCTAGCTATTGTTGACGACGTAGCTGGAACCGCAACCACCAAGAAAGTATCCGTTACCAATCTAATGGGGCAAGCATCTGCTTCCAACTTATCGAGCTACGATTTCAACGGAAACGCTATCAGTAACTTCGATGCTTCGATCAACGATCAAACAGGAACCACCTATACATTAGTAGCAGGAGATAACGGTAAAGTAGT
>JAYPYG010000028.1:0-10701 GCA_038280095.1 Fidelibacterota bacterium
ATGGCTTTATTCAAATCAACCAATCCATGCCCGTCTTCTTTCCAACAATTAAATGTATTTGAACTGCCTGGAGGAATATAAGATCCTGTGCACATTAAACTATCTTCAGGATCTAATAGTCCATCCTCGATTAGGTTAAAGGCGGTAATAATTTTAAAAGATGATCCCGGAGGATAAAGGCCAGCTATGTTTCTATTAATAATTGGCTTGTCTTCATCCGAAAGTAAATTACTCCAATCTGAGTCCGTTGTTTCTCCTCGGTAAATATCTAAATTATAAGATGGATTACTTACCATAGACAAGATATCTCCGGTATCAACATTAGAAACTAAAATAACTCCTTTTTGATCAATGAGAAGATTCTTAGAAAACTGTTGTAGTTTAGAATCAATTGATAAAGTTAAATTTTTACCAGGATAAGCTGGAATATTATTATCATTTATCGTATTAATTTCTCTTCCATAAGTATCAACCTCAATATATTCAATTCCTTTAGAGTATCTCAATTCAGTTTCATATTGCTTCTCAAGTCCTTGCCATCCAATAAGTTCCCCAGCTCGATATAGCTGAGATTTATCCAAAAAAGGGATTGACTCACGATCCAACTCCCTGAGATAGCCAAGAAAGTGTGCATCTTTGAGAACATCATTGTAAAGCCTTTCATCAAATCTTTTATATTGAAAACCAGAAAGCTCCAAACGCCTTTCTTCAATTTGAGATATCTCAGCAAATGTAAGATTCTTTGCAATGACGGTAGGTAGAAATCTTCCTTGATTATACTTTTTATACCTCCTTGAAAGTTCATCAATTGATATATCAGTTATATCCGAAATTATCTGAAATTGTGCTTCTTTATTATCAAGTTCATATGGCGTTACTGTTAAAATATATGTAGGATAATTTTCTACTAACACAACTCCATTCCTATCCAAAATTAATCCTCTCGGTGCATAAGTAGCCTGAGCTCTTACACTATTAACTTGAGACTTGGAAGAGTATCTTTCATATTCAATTACTTGGAGATAAAAATACCTAGAAAGAAGAGTTAATATTGATAAAACTAGAACGAATAACAGAGTCCTGTAATGAAAAATATCTGCTTTATTATCAATTTTAAGCATTAAGAATTTTGTCCTTCAAAGAAAAGAGTGTAATTACAATAAATCCAACGAAGCATGTAAAGTATGTGACAAAAAACCAATTGCTTAAGAAAAGGAAAAAATCATTAAAAAAGAAAAAATCATATCTAAATAACGAATAAATGAAAACACCAAGATGCACAAAAGAAATCCAATAAATATCAAAATTTCTGAATGCGAAATTAAAACTTATTTTTGAAGCCCAAAATCCACAAACTGAAAAAACCAAACTAGATGCTCCAACATAAATTCCACTGAAAAGAACAAAATCAGTAAATAAGCCTACTAAAAAACCATATAAAGTAGATTGTGAGGTATTGCCGAGTGGCATTGAACATAGAATTACATATAACAACATGATATTTGCTTGATAACCATTGAAAGTAAGAAGTTCTGAAAATATTAATTGCAATATAACAGCTATTGGAAAGTATTTTAGATAAAAACTCATTTCACATCCTCATTCAACAATACAAATAGTTGATTTATAGTAGATAAATCAGAGAATAATTTCATTGTAACAATTCTGTTTGAGCTATCAGACTTTTCAAAAATACTCACAACCTCACCTACCGGAATATTAGGAGGAAAATAAATGCTTAGATTAGAGGTTAAAACAATGTCACCAATTTCAATATCAGATATTTTCTTTAGTTCAACTATTTCACAAATATCTTCTCTAATCCACCTCATAATACCCTCTACTTCATCAGGAGCTATTTTAACGCTTAATCTAAAATTGACATCACTAATAAGTTGAACTTCGGATGAAGAGCTAGATACTGCAGTAATTTTACCAATTACTCCATTAGAAGAAAGAACTGGGAGGTTTTTTGATACTCCGTCATTAGATCCTCTATTAATTATAATTGATGACATGTTAGCAGTAACGCCCTTAGAAATGACATCTGCGCCAACAAAATCAAGGTTTTCTCTTCTCTTAAAATTCAAAAACTCTCTGTATCGAATATTTTCAGTTTCATGCACTTTAAGTACTTGATTTTCAAGACTTAAACGTAAGTTTTCGGAGGACAAAACTTCCAATTTCTTATTTAAAAAAAGTTGATTATCTAGCCAATTAAATGGCTGATAGAGAAATGAAAAACTATTTAAAGAATTTATTTTGGCATTCTTAATCAAATCTGAATCATTGTTAAAAATGAGGAAGAATGAAACAATTAAGCAAAAAGCTAGGGTTATTTTTTCTTGATAGTTTTGAAAAATTAATTGGATTCTAGACATGTTTAGAGAAGAACATGCTTATATTTTTCCAAATCTTCGATGACTGCACCACAGCCTTTAACAATTGCTAGGTGAGGCTCATCAGCAACATTTACAGGAACACCAGTTTTCTCTCTAAGAACTTGATCTAAACCTCTAAGCTGAGAACCGCCACCTGCAAGAACAATACCTCTGTCAATAATATCAGAAGAAAGTTCAGCTGGTGTAGCCTCTAAAGCATCTTTTATTACGTCTAAAATTCTTTTAACAGGATCTTTTAATGCCTGTCTTATCTCATCCGTTCTAATATCAATGGTTTTTGGTATACCTGATACTAAATCTCTTCCTTTCACAAGAATATTTCTTGATCGCGTTCTCATTGCTGATCCAACTGAAATCTTAATTTGCTCTGCAGTTTGGGCGCCAATTTCTAATTTGTGCTCATTTCTAAACCAATGTTGAATAGCATCATCCATTTCATCTCCAGCTACCCTTATTGCTTTTTTAGTAACAACACCGTTAAGAGAAATAACAGCAACCTCAGTAGTTCCTCCACCAATATCAACAATGATGTTTCCAACTGGCTTGCTGATGTCAAGACCTATACCAATAGCAGCAGCTACAGGCTCATCAACCAAAAATACTTCTCTAGCTGCTTGTTTTTCTCCGGAATCCCTAACAGCTCTTCTTTCAACCTCTGTTACTCCAGAAGGAACACATATGACCATTCTAGGTCTTGTGAGTCTATTTAAATTTACTTTTCTAATAAAACCCTGAAGCATCTCATCCACTGCAGTAAAGTCAGCAATAACACCATCTCTTAACGGTCTTATTGTTTCAATACCTTCATGAGTTTTACCAAGCATTTCTTTTGCATCATCTCCGACTGCTAAAACAGCTCCAGTTTTTGTAGAACGGGCAATAATAGATGGTTCATTAATAATAATACCTTTACCAGATAACCAAATTAATGTATTAGCTGTTCCAAGGTCTATTGCAATGTCACCACTTACCCAATTAAAGCTATCTGAAATTGAATTTTTTATTGATCCAAAGAAACTCATAGAGCATAATTTATGAAATATTTAATATTAAACATTAGTTTTTTATTTACTTAATCCTTGCTTACTTAAATCATCTGCTTCAGTGTTTTTATCTCTAAGCACATGATTGATTTCCCAAGAAGATAGCATTTTAAGTAAATCATGGGTTTTTTTATGCAAAGCAGCCATTCTTTCATTCTTAACCTTATAATCTCCATTAATTTGCTTTACAACTAACTCGCTGTCGGCAAAAATTGATACATCAGAAATATTATTTTTTATACATAAATCTACACCTTTAATCAAAGCTAAATATTCAGCCTCATTATTTGTTTTAACACCAACATTTTCAGAAAAAGAGAATAGCGTTTTATTTTTAAGCTTTATAACGCCTCCAATACCAGCATTTATAGGTTTATAGTCATTATCAAATTCACAAGCACCATCTGTAAACAATAAATAATTTTCATTAACTACTGAATCATTTGATAACAAGGATTCTAAACTCGATAAATCGGTGCTTGAAAAAGATGATTTATATTTATCTAATATTTTTGAAATTTTTTTATTTTTACTGTCCATAGCTTTAGTACATAAATGGCGTTCTAAGCCTGTAATCTCCAAAACCAAAATCATCTACAAATCTAAATTCTTCATTAATTTGAAAATAATACCATGTTTCATAATTAAAGCTTTGTTGAGGGTTCATAGATCTTGAAATATCGTCAGGTCTTCCAAAGAGAATATAAATCATACCCATATCGGATCTCCAACCTCCAGAAGTACCTCTAGAAAAATTTTCTTCAGCAAAAGCAACTCTCTTATAATACTCTATCATTAATTCATTTTCTTTGGTAGTAACATCTGGATCTCTCTTTGCCCATACTTTTTTAAAAAACTTTTCTTTATCTGAGTTTTTTAATTCTCTTAGTTCTTTCCTTTCTTCTGTATTTAAAATATAGTTCATTTGTTCTAATGCTGCGTTCACATTTTTAATTGAAGAAAGCATTAAATAATCATTCCTAAACTCAATTGGAAAAGACTTAGATGAAACATTTCCATTTTGAGAAACTTGAATTTTTACCCTCAAATCTGATGTATCAATGTTTTCTATAGGAATCTGAAGGAATTTGTAATCATAATTCTTGTTTGTTTCACCTTCAAAAGACTTATTCCAGACTGTTTTTTTATCTGAAACCAACGATATATCTAAAAAGTAATCTCCTTTATCTAAAGCAAAATATTGATAAAATTCTAATATATCATCCTTCACCTCTATTTTTTTTATACTAATCGGATACTTATCAAGGCCGAACTCCCAACTTCCTTTTTTACTCTTAACAAATATTGGGTCAAAAATTTTGGAATATTTTCCTGACGGTAAATTCTTTTTTGTGAATTTTTTTTGTTTCTTTCCTGTAAGCTTTGTATCCATATCTTTTAATGAAAAATTAACGTCAAACTCTTGCAACGGAATTATAAAAGAAGTGGTAATTAGTATAGGATTAGCTCTTGAAACAGTTTGAGAAAAGTTTTCAACTACAATAGTTTCTGAAAAAGATTTTTCATCAATCTTACTTCCATCTTCTGATATGAGAGAAATATTGAGATCATAAGAAGACTCAAAGTTGGTGTCTTTCTTCAGAAACTGAAGATTTCTATTAAATATTTCAACAAAAGCAATTACTTCGATATTATTCTCCGAGGGCCTCAAGACTACATTTGTTTTGAAAGAGTTGATATTTGAATTGATTCCTTGAGCTCCGACTAGAGCTGTAAAAAGAAGTATTAAGATATTTTTTTTCATAGGGATAGCCTTAATTTAATTAAACCGGTATTTGTTAGTAATACCAAAAATTCATCAACTTGTTCCAATTCAAAAATATTTCTAATAAAAGAAAAATCATAGAAATTGTTTAATTGCTCTTCAACTAAATCATAGATCGCTAAGCCACCAGATGTTCCAATGTATAAATTATCATTTATGCGTATAATATCATTTACCCTATTGTTAAAATATAAGCTTGAAGGAATAAATTTATTATCTCCATTGCTTAAAATTCCTTTTTCAGAAGAAAAAAACAAGTAGTTCTCGTCTCCATAAATTCCATTCACCCTAAAATTATCCTTCACTAAGAATTCAAACTTTTCAACATTTATATTTTCTTCTTTATCAAAAACATAAACTCTACCATTGAGAGATAAATAAAGTTTATCATTGATCACATCTAAATAATTAATTGATAAATTATTACTTTTTATAAGATTTGAGATTTGGGAATTAATTATTTTCTTACTTTTTATATCAAGAACAATCAAATCATTTTTTGAAGCTATATAAATTTTATCATCTAAATGTTCGATAAATTCAATTCTTTGTGAGGGTATACCCTTTTCATAACCTAAGGTTCTAAAAAAATCACTTCTTTTATTATAAACAACTACTTTTCCATCAGAACCAAACCATACTTCATTGTTAATTATTTCACTAGAATAAAAATCAGCATTAAAAAATCCAGAGTAATTTGTTTCAGAAAAATTATTTATTTCACTAAAACTGCTATCAACTGAAGATATTCCACTGACCTTGGTATTATTAATGCCTCCTAACCATAAATCGTTATCGACAGAAACAGTTAATGGTACTGAAACTGTAATACCAACAGTTTTAGGAGTTATAGTTTTGCTAAAATCATCAATATAGAGCAATTGTCCATTTGATAATCCAATCCAACCAAATCCATTTTCAGTCATCAAAAATGAATTATAATCATGAAAAACACCATTATTATCAGCCGCAGAATCATTTCCTAAAAGCCAGCCCTGTTCGATAAAGTAATCCTCAAATGAAAAATCTTTATAAATAAATTTATTTTTAAAACCAATGTCACCCCAATCAATACCTTCTTCATCTGGGTAAGTAAAAACTCCAAGAAAAGATCCGCTAACATGATCTAGCTTGATAAAAGTTGAAGCTGTCTTTATCCATAGGAAGTTTTTTGAAGATCCTAAATCTTCGATACTTCTTAAAGTGTTGATTGATAAATTATCGAGCTGAACCCTATTCCAGTTACCCTCTCTAGTATTAGAAAATTCTAATCCTCGATTGCCAATTATCCAAAGTATACCTGTGTTCCTGTCAACATAAACATGTTCAATTTTATTTGATTTAATTCCCTGACCTAAAAAAAGGTTTGATTCAAAGTTTCTTGAAAATTTATTAAATCTTAGAATACCATTTGCATCGGTAGCAAAGAAAATGTATTGATATCCTTCTGATATGGAATTTACAGATTCGTTTTGTCTAATTATTTCCCAGTCATACAAATCAAATCGTTGATCAATTTGTGCACTAAGAACATCAAAGAAAAAAATAAATTGAATTAAAAATAGGTTATTTTTTCTTGTACGATGAATTCTTCTTAAAACCTTTTCTAACTTTTGAAACATGTCCATTATCTAAATAAATTATTACACTAGCAAATTGTTTCAAAAAATAATCATTGCTTGAAGACAATAATACTGTTGTTCCAAGCATATCATTCATTTTGACAATCTTTTTTCTAAGCATTATCTCTGTTCGTGGATCAATTGATAATCCATAGTCATCAATCAACAACACTCTTGGGTCTTTTTCAACCCCAATAACAGTCTTTAGCCAGTGCTTCTCCCCATCTGAAATTAAGTTAATTGGGGTTTTCCAAACTGCTTCCATTTGAAAGCTAGTAAAATGCCTAGATTTTATTTGCTGAGTTTTTTTAGGAAATTTTTTCTTTATGAATTGTTCAACAGTTAAAGAAGAATTTACTGATTTAACATCAAGATATTGAATATCTTGGTGTTTCTTTATTTTCCCAAAAAAACCTTTTTTAAATTCATTTCCTTGATAAAGAACGGTACCGCCTGTTTCTTTAATTTCTCCAGCTAAGACTTTTAATAAAGAAGTCTTGCCTGAGCCAAAATTTCCACAAATGCCGTAGATTAATCCGTTGTGAAACTTTAAAGTTTTTATCTCTAAAGCTTTCTTAGTTTTAAACCTTAGCTTAAGGTTTTGAACATCATATATTTGTTTAAGTTCCATTGCATCCTCCAAAAAGGACAGCAAAACTATTCGATATCTTCTAAATATTTTTCAGCATCTATAGCGGCCATACAACCAGATCCAGCAGCAGTAATAGCTTGTCGATAATGATCATCTTGAACATCTCCACATGCAAAAACTCCTGGAATATTTGTCAAAGATGAATCAGGTTTAGTAATAATGTATCCATTATCATCCAAATCAATTACTCCATCAAAAAGATTTGTGTTAGGGTTGTGACCAATTCCATAAAAAACACCTTCACACTCAAAAGTAGTTTTTTCTCCTGAAACAGTATCATTAAGCACAATGCTTGAGACTCCTTCTTTTTGTGAACCGATAATAGAATCAATGCTTTTATTAACCATTATGTCAATGAGGGGATTATTTTTTGCTCTATCAAACATAATTTTTGAAGCTTTAAATACTTCTCTTCTGTGAATGATAGTTACTTTTTTTGCAAATTTAGTCAGAAACGATGCTTCTTCCATTGCGGAATCACCACCTCCAACGACAACGATGTTTTTATCTTTAAAGAAATATCCATCGCAAGTTGCGCAAGTGCTAATTCCATAACCCATAAGCTCTTCTTCTTCTTTTAATCCTAGCATTCTAGCAGAAGCTCCAGTAGAAATAATAACAGTTTCTGATAGAAATTCTTCATCTCCAACATAAACTTTATAGGGTTTTGAACTAAAATCTACTTTTGTAACATGCTTAAAAAAACATTCAGCCCCAAATCTTTTAGCTTGATCTCTGAATAAGTCCATCATCTCAGGACCCATCACACCATTGGGAAACCCAGGAAAATTTTCAACATCTGTGGTAATTGTCAATTGTCCACCAGGCTGATTTCCTTCAAAGACAATAGGGTTCAAATTTGCTCTTCCAGCGTAGATAGCTGCAGTCAGTCCGGCAGGACCCGAACCAATAATGATTGTATTATGAATAGTTTTATCTGTCATCAAATTAATATTGTTAACTAATGATTTGGTTAACATTATCAATTAATGTCTGTTCAGACTGTAAACCAACCTCTTGTTTAACAATCTCGCCGTTGCTAAAAAATAAAAGGGTTGGAATGCTTCTTATACCGTATTTTACGGGCGTTTGCTTAACTTCATCGACATTTACCTTACCTACAACTACTTTATCGCCAAATTGGTCGCAAATTTTATCTAAAATTGGTGCTATAGCTTTACAAGGACCGCACCACTCAGCCCAAAAATCAACAATTACAAGCTTGTCAGAATTAATAACAAGCTCTTCAAAGTTTTCATCAGTAATTTTTACAGTTTTATCAGACATAAATTTTCCAAATCATTTAAATATAAACTTCTGAATTTATATGATTTATTTTAATTGAGTAACAAAAAAATAATATCTAAGAGGTAACCTTTAGGAATCTTCTCTTACCAACCTTTATAACAAGCTCTTTATTCGACGGAGAAACAATGAGGTTAATATCATTACAAACTTCCCCATTAATTTTTACAGCATTCTGGCTTAATAGCCTTTTACCTTCTCCCTTGCTAGCTATTAAACCTTCTTCTGTTAAAAGCTCAAGCAACCCAACATCAGAATCTATTTTACGACTTTGCATATTTTCAGGATTATCTCTTTTAACAAATATTTGATCAAAAGAACTTTGAGCTAAGTCAGCTTTTTCCTCAGTATAATATTTTTTAACTAATTCTTTTGCTAAGCTTCTTTTTATATCCCTAGGATTATTAGCATCGTCGTTTAGAAGTAATTTTACTTCTTTAATTTTTTCTCTGTCAGCAAATACAGCAAGTTTATAATATTTTAAAATCATTGAATCATTGATTGACATAATTTTTCCATACATATCCTCTGGAGAATCATCTAAAGCTATATAATTATCATAAGATTTAGACATTTTTTCTACTCCGTCAGTCCCTTCTAACAATGGAAGCGTAATTATTGACTGAGGGTCTTGACCATACTCTCTCTGAATATCTCTTCCAACAAGTAAATTGAATTTTTGATCAGTTCCTCCAAGCTCTACATCAGCATTGATTTCAACTGAGTCCATTGCTTGTGCTAAAGGATATAAAAATTCATGCATAGATATAGGAGTTTCTGATTCGAATCTTTTAGTAAAATCATCTCTTTCAATCATGCGAGCAACTGTATATTTGCTGCTCAATTTTATGACATCTTCGAAGTTCATTGTATTAAGCCAAGTACTATTAAATATAACTTTAAGATTATTTACATCAAGTAATACTTTAGATTGTTCAATATATGATTCTGCATTAACTTTTGCTTCTTCTAAAGTAAGCTGAGGACGTGTCTTATTACGCTCAGACGGGTCACCAATCATAGCTGTAAAGTCTCCAATTACAAGAACCGCTTGATGGCCTAAATCTTGAAAGTCCCTTAATTTTTGCAACACTACTCCGTGGCCAATATGGAGGTCAGGTCTACTTGGATCACAACCAAGCTTAACGGTTAAAGGCTTATTGTCAGATATTGATTTTTCAAGCTTTTTTCGTAAGTCATTCAAAGGAATTACTTCTTCAGTTCCTCGAGAGATAAGCTCTAGCTGTTCGTCTACAGGTAAAAAAGCCATTATCTTTCTCTCATCTCTCTTTTTGCCTCTCTATCTAGATCTTTTATTTTTGAAGATTCTTTTTTCTGATACATTTTTTTTCCTCGGGCGGTAGCAAATTCAATTTTTGCAATTCCTCTCTTAAAGTATGCTTTTAAAGGTACAATAGTAAGACCTTTCTGAGCAACAACATTCTTTAACTTAATTATTTCTTTTTTATGGAGAAGCAGCTCTCTATCTCTCGTTGGTTCATGACCTTTAATTCCAGTATGTGAATAGGGACTGATATGAGCATTAACTAGGTAAAAGCGATTCTTTTTTAGAGTTACAAAACTATCTTTTAAGTTTAGTTTTTTTTCCCTCAAACTTTTAACTTCGCTTCCTAAAAGAATCATACCAGATTCGTATTTATCAATTATAGTATAGCTATAAAATGCTTTACGATTATTACTAATTATTTCAATTTTTTCTTGCATAAAAAAAAGTTTTTAACAAAACATATAATTACTGTAAGTTAACATATTTATATATTTAAAAAGTTATTAACAAAGTGTGTATAATTAATGTGTGTTATATTATTATATTGTTTATATTAACATTAAATTAAGTATAATTTTTAATTATGAGTAGTATATATAAACG
>JAYPYG010000072.1:0-1885 GCA_038280095.1 Fidelibacterota bacterium
AGGATAAGGATAAGGATAAGGATAAGGATAAGGATAAGGATAAGGATAAGGATAAGGATAAAAGATACATTCCAACTTTAAAAGAAGTTGAACAATATTTTGCCGAAAATGGCTATACAAAGGAGATAGCTAATAAAGCCTATACATACTATCAGCTTTCAATAGAAGATTCGCCAGGCGCTAAATATTGGAAAGATGGCAAAGGAAATAATATAAAGAACTGGAAGATGAAAGTAAGAATTTGGATGAGGGAAGAAGGAAAGATTCTGCATAATAAAAATTTAGCAGGGTCGAGCGCTTATGAAATTATTCCCGACAAATGAAAATAAATTTGTTTAGTGTTTAAAAATACACTAAATTACATAAAACATTAACAACTAATAGAAATTATGAGTGAAATACAGGGTAATTACAATTTAGATGTAGGTTTACAAAAAGAACTTACGCCAAAGGATATACATAACGATTGTATAGAGGGCTTTATGAAAGCAAGTAAAGCTTATGTTTTATTAAGAAACCATCAAACCGAAATAAATAAATACATAAAAGAAATAGAGTCTTTATTAGTAGATGAAATTACTCATTTAGATGATAAAGAGAGTTTGATTAGTCTAGGTTATAAGATTAGACACATGAAGGGAAGGGCTACATATGATTTTAATTCATCTAGCAAATGGATTGAATTAAATAACGAGCGTAAAAGATTAGAATCGCTTATAAAAGTAGCTACGAAAGAAAATTCAGAAATAGTTGATAAAGAGACGGGCGAAATTATAGAACCCGTTCAAATTAAACATGGTAAAGGATTTTTTAAAATGGAGAAAGCGTAATGAATGACTCCCCAACATTTAACGAATTAACACTTAATTCATCTGTTAAGGTAACAGATGATATAAAAAAAATCTTACAACGACCTTTACCCAATGAAGCTATAAGCCAGCATCCAACAAAACCGTATCTTTCGTCTATAAAGAGCATTTACATTACAGAACGATTAAATGAAGCGTTTGGAATTGGTTCATGGACTGTAAAAAGCAAAATAATTGATGAAAATGAAGGCGCTCCGGTTGTTTATGTTACTTTAAAAGTACCACAATATGGAATTAAACTCTCTCAATATGGCGGGAATGATAACGGCGGTACAACAAGTAAAAATTACGATCTAGGAGATGCATATAAGGGCGCTATGACTGATGGTATTTCAAAGATAGCAAGCTATTTAGGGATTGGCGCTGATGTTTTTAAAGGTAAGCAAAAATCAAGCAATCAAAATAAAAGCGTTAAAAAAGAAAAAGATTGGCTAAATCCCGAGATGGTTAAAGATTGGAATAATGCAGAAATAAAAATTAAAAGTGGCGATATAAAGCCTAACGATTTGTTAGATCACTATCAAGTGAGCAAAAAAAACATGGAATACTTTAAATCTATTTAATTATGAAATTAAATGAAAAGCAACAAGAAGTAAGAAGAAATATAAGTGAATTAAATAATGCTATAACTGAAGCTATTGATAAGATTTGTCAAGAACATGATTACGAAATTACCTACGCTGAAATAAATTCAGCACTAACTGACAGACTAAGAAGTAATTTAGGCTATGAGTTAAGAGAGATGTGGAAAAAAGATGATGAAATAATAAATTACGCTGATTTGGTGAATAAATTAGATATTAGAGATTTAACTTAATAAAATGGCAAAAATACAAACACAAGTAAGATTGATAAAAGTAAAAGAAACGGTTGAGCAGGTAAAGGAAAAAATGGACTATAAATGGCTAGAGTTGACAGAGGACACTTCTTTTTTAAACCCACACTCTGCTATTATTGTTTATAACGAACAGCGAAATAAAGATGAAGAAACTGAAAGAAAGATAAGGCTTAACAGA
>JAYPYG010000029.1:0-3534 GCA_038280095.1 Fidelibacterota bacterium
CTTAGGGAAATTAAAAAGTGGGCGGAAGAAGGAATAACACAAAAAGAGCTAGATGTTACAAAATCCACGCTTGTTGGAGGTTTCCAGGTTGGTTTTGACACAACCGGGGGTTTGGCAGGAGGCATTCTGAATGCAGTGGTCATTTATAATGATCTAACCTACCTTGACAGCTATCCAAACATGGTTAAAAATGTTACTTTAAAGCAGGCTAACAGCGCTATAAAAAAATACATTAACTTTGATGGCTTATATCAGGTAGCTGCAGGAACAGTTGACAAAGACGGAAAACCAATAGAAGATGAGTAGGCCAAAGTAGTGGTTAAAGCAATTTTGGCTTGCGACAATGATGGCGGCGTAAGTAAAAACGGGACAATACCTTGGCCAAAGAACAAGAAAGACTTAGATTGGTTTAAAAAAAATACCACAAACAATGTGGTTGTAATGGGCTCAAAAACATGGATAGATCCACTGATGCCGTGGCCGCTGCCAAACAGAATAAACATTTTGGCAACCTCAAGAAAAGAAGAGTTTCCCGGGGCAGATAAATATATTTATGGAGATCTTAATGCTGAACTTAAAACCCTTAAAAAAGAAAACGCCGACAAAACAATTTGGGTAATTGGTGGCCCCAACATAATTGAGCAAACAATTGAAACAATTGAAGAGTTTTATTTAAGCCGAATACCGGGAGAATATAGTTGCGACGGTTTTTTGTCTCTGGAAAACATAGAAAGGCTTTTTAAAAAAACCTGGTTTGAAAAACACGAAGAAGTAGAATTTCAGATTTGGAAAAAGGTAAAATGAAACAATATATAAAAGCGCTAGAACACATTCTTGAGAACGGGAAACAAAGAGATGACAGAACAGGCGTAGGAACAAGAGGCGTTTTTGGATATCAGATGCGCTTTGATCTTAGAAACAGCTTTCCGGCTGTGACAACAAAAAAACTAGCATGGAAAAGCGTTGTTAGCGAACTGCTTTGGTTTTTAGAGGGCAGCACAGATGAAAGAAGGTTGGCAGAAATACATTTCGGTAAAAAAAGAGATGAGATAGTAGACAAAAAAACCATTTGGACGGCTAACGCAAACAAGCAGGGCGTAGAGCTTGGATATTTAAACAACGAAACACAAAAAGAATTAGGTCCTGTTTATGGAAAACAGTGGAGGTCTTGGGGGAGAGATGTTGGCGGAGAAGACCAAATAAGAAAAATAATCCTAGATTTAAAAAACAACCCTAACAGCAGAAGGCACATAGTAAGCGCATGGAATGTAGACAAGATTGATGAAATGGCCTTACCGCCCTGTCACACGCTTTTTCAATTTCATGTTCAAGATAAAGAGTTAAGCTGTCAGCTCTATCAAAGAAGCGCTGACATGTTTTTGGGGGTGCCTTTTAACATTGCCTCTTATAGTCTTTTGGTTTGTATTTTTTCTGAAATTTTAAACTTAAAACCCGGAGATTTTATTTGGACAGGAGGAGACTGCCACATTTATAACAATCACTTCGAACAAGTAAAAGAACAAATTCAGCGCAAACCCATGCAACCACCAAGCCTGCAAATTCCAAAATTTAATTCAATAGAAGAGGTTTTAAAGTCTACCCCCAAAGACTTCAGACTGGTTGACTACAGTCCAATGGAAAGCATTAAGGCCCCAATGGCGGTTTAAACATCGTTTCGTATTATTATATAAACACCCAAAAGCGTAATTGATCCACCCAAAAAAACAAACAGACTAACAGGCTCGCCGAACAGAAAGAAGGCTCCCACAGAAGAAATTACAGGCTCGCCAAGAGGAACAGCTGCAACAGTGGTAGCACTAAGCGTTTTAACTAAAAAATAAAAAATATTATGACCAACCATTGTTGGTATGGCTGCAAGAAAAACAAACCACCCAAAATCCTGATTGTTGAAAGATAATACATTTACCCCCTGATAAAGAGATATCACAAAAAGACAAGCAGCAGCATACAAAAATAACCAACGGGAATATTCAAACAGGCCCACGCTCTTCCTAACATCTTTTCCAACAAGAAGCACAACCGCCATTGCAACAGAACAAAGAACGGCCAGAAGGTTACCAAGAGAGCTCGTGTCGCTAAAACTGCTTTGGCTAATAAGCGTGTATGCACCCAAAAGAGCAAGAGATAGTCCGAAGAAGACTTTAATAGAAAAACCCTTTTTTTGAAACATAATAGAATAAACCTCTGTAAAAACGGGAGCAATGGTCCCAAGCAGAGCAGCCTCAGCTATAGAGGTTAGCTGAACACTTCTAAAAAACAGCGCAAAATGAAAACCAAGAAATATTCCTGCAAGCAAAACCTTTTTATTTGGAACAAAAGTAAGAATAGTTTTGTAAGATATAGCAAAAGCCATAAGGCTTGCGAGAAACATTCTCCAAAAAGCTATTGTTGTTGCAGAGAGCTCGGGTAGAAACCTTACAACCCAGGCTGAAGAGCTAACAGCAAGAAGAGCAATAAATAAAAGTACATATTTATTTTTTAAAAGAAGGCCCATATAAATGAAAATAAACCTTATAGTTATACTAAGCATTATATTTTATACAACAACCCTATTAGGGTCAGACAAAGAACAAATAGTTAAAAAGGTTGTCTCTTATACCAAAGAACAAAAAACTCCATCGACAGAGTATATACTTAACACATTTGAAGACAAGAGGCTTAAGGTGGACGAGGGGGTCGTCGCAAGGTTTAACAACAAACCAGAAAAAATTAAAACGTACGAACAGTACAAAAAGATATTTTTTAACAAACAAAGAATTGATGGTGGAGTTAGCTTTTATAAAAAAAACAAAACCTTAATTGCAAAGGTGGCAAGAGAATTCGAAATAGATCCAATAATTTTGGTTGCTATTGTTGGTGTTGAAACAAACTATGGTTCAAAAGTTTCAGAGTTTTCAGTAATTAATTCTTTATACACACAGGCAATGAAAATGCCCAAAAGGTCTAGCTGGGCAACCAGAGAGATAGCAGAGCTTTTAATTTTTTGTTCAGAAAACGACATAGACCCTTTTTCTCTTGAGGGTTCCTATGCTGGGGCGTTTGGGTTTGGTCAGTTTATACCCTCCAGCTTTAATAGGCTATCAATCGATTATAACAACGACGGGAAAAAAGATCCATTTAGCTGGGAGGATGTCATAGGGAGCGTAGCATTTTACCTTGTAGAAAACGGCTATCCAAAGAATGATTATAATTTTACCTACAAATCAAAAGCGTGGAGAGCCATAAGAACGTATAACAGGTCAGACAAATATGCAAACATCATAATTGACCTAAGAAATGAAATAGCTAAAAATATTTTTTTATCAGATTAGCTAATGCCTCTTTAGTGTTGTTGTATGGTGGAAGCATTATCTTAAAAGGAGACAGGGAGCTGCTCTTCAAAACAGCTTTTTGATGTGAAAAAGCATCAAAACCAAACTTGCCGTGATAGCTACCAACCCCACTGTTGTTTATTCCACCAAAAGGAAGATTGGGATTCATGTGATGCAAAACACAGTCATTAATCACCATGCC
>JAYPYG010000029.1:3634-10624 GCA_038280095.1 Fidelibacterota bacterium
CAAAAGGAAGATTGGGATTCATGTGATGCAAAACACAGTCATTAATCACCATGCCGCCGCTTGAGGTGTTTTTTAAAACCTTCTTGTGCACAGAAGTCTTGTTGCTAAAAAGATAAAGAGCCAACGGCTTTTCATTGCTATTTACGTATCCAATAGACTCGTCAAGGTTTTTAACCTTAACAATGGGCAGAATAGGACCAAAAATTTCTTCCTCCATAATTGGGTTATTATAACCTACGCCAGTTAAAATGGCAGGCGAAAAATATAACCCACCTTTAGAGGTTTCTCCACCACAAACAATCTCTGCTCCACCAGAAACAGCGCCCTCCAAGGCATCCTTAAGCCTGTTGAAGTGGTGTTCGTTGGCAATAGAGCAGTAGTCCTTTGTGGCCGCATCTACGCCTTCAGGAAAAAACTGTGCCATATTTTTTTGTAAAGCAGCAACAAGATCGTTGTGTACAGCCTCATCACACAGAATATAGTCGGGAGCAGTACATGTTTGACCCGCATTTGCAAATTTGAAAAAAGAAATTTTCCAAGCAGCATCATTTATGTTTGCGTTTTTGTCAACAATAACAGGAGACTTACCGCCCAGTTCAAGAGTAACGCCTGCGAGGTGTTTTGAAGCCGCCTTCATAACAAGCTTGCCAACCCTTGGGCTACCAGTAAACATAATGTGATTAAAAGGAAGGTCTAGCAATTTTTCAGCTACGTCTTTTTCGCCTAAAAAAACAGCAACCTCATCTGAAGAAAAGGTTTTTTCAATTAATTTTTTCATAAACTCACCCGAGGCCGGTGTAAGCTCTGACGGCTTAATTATTGCTGTGTTTCCGGATGATATTGCAGCAATAAGCGGATTTAAACAAAGCATAATTGGATAATTCCAGGGAGATATTATTAAAATATTTCCTTTGGGCTCGGGTTTTACCCAGCTTTTGCTAAAGGATATAGCCAAAGGGCTTGCAACCCTTTTTGTTTTCATCCACCTGTGAATGTTTTTTATTGCAAATTTTGCCTCAGATTTGACTCCATAAATTTCTGCTAACAAAGCCTCGGTTTTAGATTTTCCAAGGTCGCTTGACAGGGCAGAAAGGACCTCATCTTCCATTTCTAAAAAATTTTTAAGAAGAAGTTGAAGCTTTAACCTTCTTTCTTTGGCAGAGCTGTTCCTTAGGTCTAAGCTCCTTGCTTGTTGTGATTTAAAAATTGTTTTAATGGATTGCATAACAAGAAATATATGAAATTTTATTATACCATGTTATGACGAATAAATTTTTATGTAATTTTTAGTATGATAAAAACAGTAGACATTGCTCATGCTGGACAGTCTTCTTCTGAGGCTCTTGTGCTTTTGGAGGTCGCAATAAGCACCGCAAAAGAGGAGGGTGTAGTGGCCGTTAAAATAATTCATGGTTTGGGATCAGGAAGTATTGCAGAAAAAGTCAGATTGTGGGCGAAAGAGCAAGAGGGTAGGTTCAGAGCTGTAATTCCTGGAGAAGATTATAATACATTTAACAAAGATGCCGTAAGCATGAGATCAGAGCTTTCCAACAAGAGCGACAGGGATTTTAACAACAGAAATCCGGGTGTAACAATTTTTTGGCTTTAATTGTTAAGGGGTATTTCTTCAAAAACTACCCCAATATTTTTTAGTCTTTTTATAAGAACGTTTCCAAGCCCAATAGAGGGGGTTAGAAGGCCACCAAACCCCTCACCGCCAGGAAGATCTGCTGGGTTTTCAACGGCTAAACACAAAGCGCTTTCACACGCCATTCTTGAAGTCATTTTATAGCCAGGGTCGCCGCTTGACGACATAGAGAAGGCGCGAACACTGTCTTGAGTTTTAACCAAAAACCTGCTTTTAAAGAAGCCAGAGTCCATTGCTTTTTGTGAAGGACCCTCACCCGGTTTTCTAAAAAATCCCCTTAATAGTTTGCGCAAAGGAGAAACAATAACCAGACCAAGAGCTAGTGTCATAAAAGACACCTTTCTTGCAGCACCCTTTTTTGAATAATATGCACCTTCAGAATAAACAAAATCATCTCCATAATACTTTCCGGTAGCCCTTGATAGCGCTGCCGACCTTCTTACAACCCTGGTGTTTGGTAGAGCCATCACAAAAGGCCCCGTCCACCCGCCAAGATGTGGTATTTTGTGAATTTTAATTTTGTCATTTGTATTTCTTTTTTGATTTTCAGAAACAGAGTTTTTTGGGTTTAAAGAAAATTTTCCAAGCCCACCCTTAGCTAGCTTTGCATCCATTGAAGAAAACATGGTTTCCATTGTTCCACCAGAAGCCTCACCCTTCCAAGCCTGAAAACACTGAATGCTCTTAACTTCTCCGTCAACCTGATTCACAGCATAAAATGACCCAAGGTCAGAGGGGGCAGAATCAAAACCACAAGCGTTAATTATTCTTAACCCTTTTTTAGCGGCAGCTTCATGATGTTTGTCAATCATGTCTTTTATCCAAAAACTTTCTCCCGTTATATCAACATAGTGACATCCATTGTTAATACAAGCCTCTAAAAGATTAGAGCCATATTTATGATAAGGCCCAGCTGTTGAAAGAACAACTTCGGCGTCCTTACACATTTTATCAAGCGCATCAACGTCAAAGGCGTCCGCAACTATAGCAGGAAAAGAAAGGTTGTTGGTTTTTTTAATCTTCTCTAGTTTTTCTGCACTTCTTCCAGCAATTGCAATCGGAATGTCAGAGTATCTTTCAGACATAAACCTTGCACAAAGCTCACCGGTGAACCCGGTAGCTCCAAAAATAACTATTTTATATTTTCTACTCATATCTCAACTTGTGCCGCAGCAAGACGTGCGATAGGTACACGATAAGGAGAACAGCTGACATAATCAAGGCCCAATATTTTACAAAACTCTATACTTTTTGGCTCACCGCCGTGTTCTCCACATATACCAATAGAGATGTTATTTTTAACAGCTCTTGCATCTTTTACTGCCATCTCCATAAGCCTGCCAACGCCTTTACGATCAATTTCTTCAAAAGGGTCTACCAACAAAATCTCATCATTGAAATAGTGCGGAAAGAAGGTACCCGTATCATCTCTGCTAAAACCAAAAGTGGTTTGTGTAAGATCGTTTGTGCCAAAACTAAAAAAGTCAGCTTCTTTAGCAATGTCTTCAGCAACAAGGCAAGCTCGTGGAACTTCAATCATTGTTCCGATTTTTAAATTAATTTTTAAACCACTTTTGCCAATAATTTTATTTTTTGCTTCAAGAACAATTTTCTTTTGATTTAAAAACTCTTTTAAGTTTGAAACCAGCGGTATCATCAGCTCTACTTTGGGGTTTTTCCCTTCTTTTTTTAGCCTTACAGCAGCACCAATTATTGCGTGCGCCTGCATAGAGGTTACCTCTGGATACGAAACGCCAAGCCTACAGCCTCGATGACCCAACATAGGGTTTGCTTCTTTCAAAGACTCAACCCTTTCTTCAACCACTTTTAAAGATAGGCCCATGTCGTTGGCCAAGTTTTCCATTTCTTTGCGTTGAATATTAATAAACTCATGAAGTGGCGGGTCTAAAAGACGCACCGTTACTGGCAAACCATCCATTTTTTTAAATATTTTATAAAAATCTTTTGTTTGAAAAGGGAGGAGGTTTTTTAGGTAGGAAGTACGACTCTCTTTATCTTGTGCTAAGATCATTTTTCTAAACTCGTGAACTCTTTTTTCATCGAAAAACATATGTTCTGTTCTACAAAGACCAACGCCTTCCGCGCCAAACTCAAGAGCCTTTTCACAGTCTTCAGGAGTATCTGCATTTGTTCTAATTTTTAATTTTCTTATTTTGTCTGCCCACGATAACAGCTGGCTAAGTGGGCCAGCGTTGTCTATCGGATTTTGAAACAACCTCAACCCTCCAACATAAATGTCTCCAGAAGACCCGTTGAGCGTTATTTGATCACCCTCTTTTATTTTTTTGTCAGCTATTTTTGCAAACTTATGGCTTTTATCAATAGTTAGGTCTTGGCACCCCACAACACAGCTTTTACCCCAACCTCTAGCAACTAAAGCCGCGTGGCTAGTTAGACCGCCTCTTGAGGTCAAAATTCCTTCAGAGTAATGCATTCCATGGATGTCTTCCGGCGATGTTTCTTCTCGTATCAATATGACTTTTTTACCCTTTTTGCCAAGAGCTTCAGCTTTTTCAGCGGTAAAAACCGCTGATCCACAAGACGCACCAGGACCCGCAGGAAGACCAGAAGAAACCGGCGTGTTATTATTTAAGTCCTCAGCTACTATATTTTTCAGGAGGCTTTCATAAATTTGGACTGGGCGAACCCTGCCCACGGCGATCTCTTTAGTTATAAGCTTTTCTTTTACCATGTCAGTTGCAATTTTTATAGCAGCGATACCAGTTCTTTTACCCCTTCTTGTTTGAAGCATCCAGAGCTTGTTTTCCTGGATGGTGAATTCAATGTCTTGCATGTCGTCAAAATGGTTTTCCAGTCTTTTTCTTACATCTTTTAAATCTTCAAAGGCTTGTGGCAGTGCAACAGACAAAGATGTATTACTGTTTTTTTCATCAATTATTGGGTGCGGTGTTCTGACACCAGCAACTACATCTTCACCTTGAGCGTTTGGCAACCATTCTCCAAAAAAAACGTTTTCCCCAGTAGAAGGGTTTCTTGTAAAGGCAACGCCCGTACCAGAATCTTTTCCAAGGTTTCCAAAAACCATTGCTTGAACATTTACAGCCGTTCCCATAGAAGAAGAAATTTTTTCAAAACTCCTATATTCTTTTGCTCTTTTTCCGTTCCAGCTTTCAAAGACAGCGGCAACAGCTCCATAAAGCTGTTCGTAGTGATCGTCAGGAAATGGAACACCAAATTCTTTTTTTACTATTTTTAAATATTTTTCAGACAACACCTTCCAGTCTTTAGCTTTCATGTTAGAGTCGTTTTTATAGCCATTAATTTTTTTAATTGAATCAAGTTCTTTTTCCATAAGCTCTCTGATTGGGCGCGATGACTTGTTTAACTTTAGCGCCTTTTCCATAACCACATCTGCATACATCATAATTAATCTTCGATAACTGTCATAAACAAAACGTTCGTTTCCACTAGCATCAATCATAAAAGGTATTGTCTTAGATGTAAGCCCTATGTTCAATATTGTTTCCATCATTCCTGGCATAGATACAGGAGCACCAGACCTAACCGAAAGAAGTAGGGGGTTTGATCCGCCAAATGTTCTTTCAATAACACCCTCCGTTTTTGTTATGTTTTTTTTGATGTTTTTCTTTAGGGAGACAGAAAGCGATTTGGTTTTTAGATAATCAGAACAAAGACTTGTAGCCAGGGTAAATCCTGGAGGAACAGGAAGACCAAGCTTACACATTTCTGCAATATTTGCTCCCTTGCCACCAAGGACATCAACCATATTTTGATCTCCATCTGTTTGAAGTTGTGAAAAAAAATATATTTTTTGTTTATTGTTCATTATGAATACATTTTAATTGAGTTAAAAAATTTCCCCTGGGAAAACAATTTAAGGAGTGACCGTGAAAAAAACATTTTTATTATTTATAATATTATTTTTGGTTTCGTGTTCTGGAGAAATATACGAAGACGAACTAAGGGTGGGAGAAGACAACCTTGCCTATGTTGGCGACACAGATAAGCTTTATTCTGGAGATGTTCTCGACAAGTATGGAGAAAAAGTGGGAACATATAAAAAAGGAATCAAGGATGGAGCATGGACAGAAATAGACTACAAAAACGGCACCAGGAGAAAAGCCAACTATATCAAAGGAACGCCGGATGGTGAACAAGTTACATATGTTTTCCCCGGACCAATGGACAACAATAAAAGGCTAGAATATATTAATTATGAAAACGGGAAGCCCGTAGGAACGTGGACACAATGGAGCAGAGACAGCGAAAACAGACTTAGAAAAACTGGAGAGATTGTTTTTGAAGAAGGGGCAGGAAGATGGAGAGAGTGGGACCCCAACACGCTTGTTGTGGTAAGAGCAGGAGACTATGAAAACTGGGAGAGAAGTGGGCTTTGGAAAAGCTGGGACCCTCAAGAGGTTTTGGTGAGCGAAGGAGAATATGTTGAGGGTAATAAGGTTGGAAAGTGGACTTGGTACAAAGAAGGAGAAGATAAAGGTTGGGAAGAAAATTACAATAATGGGGTTTTACATGGAAAGTTTAATAACCTATCTCCATATGCTAAAATTAGAGGAGTTGGATCTTTTAGCGAAGGCGTAAAAACAGGAGAGTGGGAAGAGTATTATAGCAGCGCCGACGGTTCTTTAGAAAGGTCACAATCAGGAGCATACCAGTTTGGGAAAAAAGTTGGCGTATGGTCTTTATATGCCAAAAACGGAAGAAGAATTGCAGAGGGGTCGTATAAAGACGACATTAAAGAAGGTGAATGGACCGAGGGTCAGGACATAGATTTTGGCTCAAGATTCTTTGGAAAAGGAACATACTCCAACAATAAAAAAAACGGAAGCTGGAGCTACGTTGCCCCAAGACAGAACCCAACAATTGAAGGGTTTTTCACAAACGGCGAACCTTCTGGTGAGTGGAAAGTTGTTTACAATAAAAAAACCTACAAAGGAAGCCTGGAAGAGCTCAAGAAACAGGTTACAAAGTTAAATGAGTTTTCTTTTTAATGCTTTTTTTGGTTGTTAACAGCCTCTTTATACTTTTTGCTGTTTTAAATATTAATGATCCAGATTGGTTTTTGTGGGTACCCACCTACTTTCTGGTTGCGGCCAGCACAGTTGCATATCAAAAAAAGCTAATCAATAAAAAGGCAGTGAATATTTTAATGGTTTATTTACTCTTTATTTTTGCCTTTTCCTTTTTTGGTTTTATTGAAGTTTTAGATAAAAACTCAGACACAATGATCAACATGAAAGAGCCAAACAGGGAGGCGTTTGGGGCTCTTTTGGCTATGGGTTGGATCTATTGGACATCTAGAAGACAATAATAACCAATTT
>JAYPYG010000073.1:0-1871 GCA_038280095.1 Fidelibacterota bacterium
GAAAACATTTGGGCAACAGCATACCAGGCACACCCATATCACCATTCAACAATAGGGTGGAAGGCTGACATTGAAAATGTTTCCATAGAAAGATTGAGAGAGTTTTATGATACTTTTTATTGGCCAAACAACGCCACAGCAATTGCTATTGGAGATTTTTCGGAAGCAGATGCCTTAGCAATGATAAAAAAACACTTCGGTAAAATAAGAAAAAGCATGAAACCAATTCCAGAGGTTTATACAACCGAACCAGAGCAAGAGGGAATTAGAACCGTTACTCTTAAGAGAGCAGGACAACAGGGAATTGTTGGCGTTGCGCACAAATCGCCGGCAGCAACAGATCCAGATGCAGCAGCTTTTATGGTTTTATCATCAATACTTTCTTCAGGGAAAAACAGCAGGTTTTATAAAAATATTACGGACAAGGGCCTAACTACAAGCGTTTATATTTGGGATTCGCTCTTTAGAGACCCAGGACTGTTTACTGTTTATGCAAACCTTTCTCCGGAAGTAGAGCACAAAACAGTAGAAAAAGCGATCGTCGAAGAGTACGAGAAAATTAAGAAAGATGGAGTAACAGAAGAAGAGGTTAAAAAGGCGCAGTCACAACTTATTGCTTCAATGAAGTTTTCGCAGGACGGCAGTTATGCAATAGCAAGCGGACTAAACGAAGCAATAGCAAGCGGCGACTGGACCCTATATACAACATACGGTGAAAAAATTAGAGCAGTAACAAAAGAAGATATCAAAAGAGTGGTAAACAAATACTTTTTAGAAGATCTAAGCACTGTTGGATATTTCATTCCTCTTGGATCTGGCGGACAGGGACAAAAGACCGCAACAAGTGCTAAACAACTAGAAGCAATGAAAATAAAAAACTTTAGCACAGAAGAGGAGGTTTTGTCTTCAAAAATTATTGATACCGAACCGGTAAAAGGCATAAGGCTTTTAACCCTTAAGCGAGGAACCGGTGTCGTTACTATGAGAGGAAGTATGTTGGGTGGAGATATTTATTCTACAAAAAACAACAGAACAGCAGACATGGTTGCGGCAATGTTAGACCAAGGAACAACAAACATGTCAAAGTTTGAGATTAGCGAAAAGCTTGAATCTGCGGGTGCGCGTTTAAGCTTTTTTAATGGTCAAGCAAGGGTTGGTTTCAGCGGGAAGTTTTTATCTGAAGACACCAACATGGTTGTAGGGTTGTTGGCCGATCAACTACAAAATCCGCTTTTTGCTGAAGAAGAGCTTGAAAAGGCAAAAAAAAGACAAATAGCAGGATATAAAAGATCTAAAGAAAGCACAAGAGGAAACGCAATGAACAGCATGCTGCAAGCTTTTTACGGGTCCAACCATCAAAACTCACCAACAAGCCCCGATCAAGCAATAGAAGATATAAAAACACTAACCCCCGAGAACTTAAAGGCTTATCACAGTGAAAATTATGGCACCGGATCCATGGTTTTGGTTGTTGTTGGGGATGTTGATCATACTGAAATGGAAAACTTAATTAAAGAAAACTTTAGAGGTTGGAAACAGTCTCCTCTTAAAAACAAAGAGGAAAAAGGTCTTGGAACCAAAGCCTCTGGTAAGGTTTATGTAACCATGCAAGACAAAACAAGCACAGACTTTGTTGTTGGAACAGCGC
The DNA here is from genome assembly GCA_038280095.1 of Fidelibacterota bacterium. Lineage (GTDB taxonomy): Bacteria > Fidelibacterota > Marinisomatia > Marinisomatales > Marinisomataceae > Marinisoma. The sequence goes on from JAYPYG010000073.1 coordinate 1,649, forward strand.
TAGGAATAGACAGATATCACCCGGACTATTTGCCTCTTTATTTAGCAACACACGCGCTGGGAGGAAATTTTTCTGCTAGGCTGATGCAAACAGTTAGAGTAAAAGAGGGCCTAACCTACGGGATCAACTCGTCTTTAAGCGGGTTTGGAAACAGCAACGACGGATATTGGATGGTTGGAGGTACTTTTTCACCAAAACTTCTTTCAAAAGGAGAAAGCTCAAC
>JAYPYG010000030.1:0-8414 GCA_038280095.1 Fidelibacterota bacterium
TCTGGAGAAATTTCAGCACTTATCAACATATAATCATAATATTCTGCTGCAACCACAAACTGTGAAGCTTGAGGAATATCTACACCATCCACTTCAAATTTATTTGGATCATTAGCAATAGCTTCAATAAGCTGTAAATCTGTCATTTCTTCCATATATGACATGTTATCATCACATGAAATGACAATAAAAATTAGTGCAAACATTAATAATAGTTTTTTCATACAACCCCTTATTTTTGTACTATGAAATTTATTTTAATCTTTTCTTTGTGTACTTCTTTAAACACTTTTATTTAAAAAAAGTTTCAATTAACCCCTTCTAGCATTCATAAATGACTTAACTGACATTATAAATCCAACAAGACATAAAACAAAAGTTGTAAACTGTTCAACGGATGCTAAAGGCCTTTCTAACTCATTGCCACTTAAAAGATAACCAGCTAAATCAGAAACAGATCCAAAAGTAGCTCCAATTCCAAGAATTAATATTAACACATTTACGTGCGCAAAATGTTTGTGAAATTTTGGAAAAGTTCTTCCTAGAAATAAAACAATCTGCAACAAAAACCCTAGTATTGATGGAATAAGCGCAGTAAAAGTCATAGCAAAAGCATAAAATGCTATGCCTAGAATAATTAAACTGATACTAATTTTATTAAAAATATTATCCATAACGTTTCCCTTATTTTTCTATAATTTCGCTAATTTTTTTAAAACTTCCATTTAATTCCGAAATCATTTTTTCGGTATATGGATTAAAATTTTGAATATCCTCAAACAATTCCCAAGTATCATTACAAGTTTGACTGACAAGCTTATGCAATGCTTTATAACCTTCTGTATCAATTCTAGTTTGGTTTGTTCCAAAATCATCAATAACTCTTCCAACAAAATGAGTTAATCCTTGTGACCTTGCAGCCATCATGTCATGCTCTTCAGCAGAAATTTCTTCAATTGTAATATTTTGACTTTCAAAATAGTTTTTCCAAAAATCGTATCTTTCGAAATTATTTCGCACAGATTCCATTGTCATAACTGAACCACTATCTTTTAAGGAATCAGGACCAAATAATGGATGTGTTGCTATTATGTCTGTTTGAGCAGGCAAGTTATCTTTCATCACTCTTTTTGGAAATACTTTTACGGAACAAACATCTATTAAAGTTTTTCCGCTTTCAATTCTCTCTGAAATATTGACTATGAGCTCTTCAAAATCTCTAATAGGAACAGCAATGAAAATAGTCTCATTTTTAAGAGCATCTTTAAGAGAAACTTCATTGATTTCTGAATTATCGATAGGGTTTTTATCGAAAACATCAACTTCAAAACCTTTGGATAGTAAAGCATGAAGCATTGCTCCAAATCTACCAAACCCTATGATGCTAACCTTGTTCATGAGTCCAACCTCTTTACAGCTAAAAATAAAGTTAAATTTCTCTTTAAATCATGTATATCATTTTCAAGAATGTTAAGTCCATATTTCTTTGCGGAAAATTTACTTGCAATAACTGCTACTTCTTTCGGCAATCTTCCTTCCGCTAAATCTTGGGCAGCCTTAGCAGTATCATCCTCTTCAACAAGCTTTTTTGACCAAAATTTTTCAGCTAAATAGTCTTTGCATTGTTTTAATGCTTGTTCATGTGAATGAATTTCTTCAATGTCTCCAATAGAAACTCCATCTATTGCCAATAAATTTTGGCTGATTTCTACATAAAACATGTCAATGATTTGACACTGATTTTTTGCTAAAGCTTCTACGCTTTCAATTACAACTCCTCCTTGAGCATTTTCCATAGCAAATATTCCTGTATCAATTAAATCATTTGATAAACTATCAAGCACGTTCATTGAGCTAACAAGATATTTTAATTCAAAATCTTCAATTCCAAATTTTTTACAATATGATTTTGCAGCTTCTTCGCTAAAACTACCTTCAATTCCTTGAATACCTACTTTCATTTTTTCATCTCCAAAATATGCTTTATACCGTTTATATAACTTTGCTTTCCTTCACCAAAAAACTGTCCAATGCAAACATTTTTTAAGACGGAGGTTTTTCTAAAATTTTCTCGTTTATGAATATCTGATAAATGTACTTCAACAGTAGGAATTTGGGTACCAACTATTGCATCTCTTAAAGCATATGAATAATGAGTCAGTGCACCAGCATTTAAAATACAATAGTCTACTTTTCCTCTTTTTGAATGCAAAAAGTCAATCATTTTACCTTCCGAATTTGATTGAAAAAATTCAAGTTCTAAATTCTGGCAAAATTCATGATTCTGAATCCATGCATTGATCTGATTTAGGCTCTCACTGCCATAAATCTCAGGCTCTCTTTCGCCAATCAAATTTAGGTTTGGTCCATTCACGATAACTAATTTCATAACACGCTCAAACTTTCTTTAATTTGATCAAATGTGATATCTTCGCTGATTCTTGATTTACCAATTTCATCAAGTAAAATAAATCTAATTTTTTCCTCTCTAAATTTTTTGTCATTTTTAACAAAATTAATAAAAGCTTCTCTGTCATCAATATCAAGTTTTGGTAATTCAAATTTAGATAATAATTGAGTAGATATATCATATTCATCATTAGATAAATTTCCAAATTTATTGGAAAGATACAATGCACACTTCATACCATAAAAAATTGCTTCTCCATGTAATAAATTTTTGTAATTAGTGAATGATTCAATTGCATGCCCAACAGTATGACCAAAATTCAGAATCATCCTTAATTCATTCTCATTTTCATCTTCACTAACAATATCGCTTTTTATTTCACAACATTGGATAATTATTTTCTGTAAAACATCTACATCTCTATTTTCAATTTTAATCGAATTAGCAACTATATAATCAAAAAATTCTTTATCATAAATGAAGCCGTATTTTACAACCTCTGCAAGTGCAGCTTGCAGTTCTCTATCAGGCAAAGTTGATAAAAAATTAGTATCAATTTCTACAGCTATGGGCTGATATATTCTTCCAACCAAATTTTTACCATCCTTTAAATTTATTCCTGTCTTTCCACCTATAGCAGAGTCAACCATTGCAAGTAACGTGGTTGGATATTGAATATATTTAATTCCTCTCATAAAAATTGATGATGCAAAGCCCGCAACATCTCCAACTACCCCTCCACCTACTGCAAACACTAATGATGATCTATCAAAATGTTTTTTTGCCATCTCATTTACAATTAAAGAAATAGATTCAAATGATTTTGCTTTTTCACCTTGATCAATCAAAATGATATTTACATTAGGTAAATTAGAAAGTTCGTTTATTTCATCTTTATAATGATTTAGAATCTCTTTTTGAGTAATTAACATACATTGTGATTTAGTAGAAGATGCAAACTTTACCACTGAATTTTTGAAACCTTCAACCAAACTGATATTGTAACTATTGTTTCCTAAATCAACTTTAATCTTATTGGACATTAATTATCTCCATGATTTGATTGCAGTTATCCTGAATAGTCTGATTATCAGTAATAACCTCAATTTTGCTTAATGCTTCATACTTTTGCTCTCTTTTTAGCAAAATTTCTTCAAATACCTCATCTTTATTGTGAACATTTAATAATGGCCTAGAATTATCATCTTTAAGCCTATCTAGTAAAATATTTTTAGATGTTTTTAAATAAATACAATGTTTTGAGCTTAATAATTCGTAACTATCTTTATATGATACTGCTCCTCCACCAACAGCTATAACAGTATTTTCTTTTAAAATATGTTTTTGCAATTCAGCAAATTCTAACTTTCTAAAATTTTCTTCTCCCCTTAAAAATAGCTCATTTATAGACATATCAAATGACTTGATTAGCTCATTATCAATATCAATAAAATTCCATCCCAAACTCAAAGAAAGAGCTTTTGCGGTGGAAGATTTTCCAGAACCCATCATTCCAATTAAATATAGTTGATTAGTATTTTCCACTGCTTTCAATGTGTTTTTTTAATTGCTTAATACTGTCTCCACCGAACTTTTCAAGCAATGCATCCGCAAGGACAATAGCCAACATACTTTCCCCAATGATTGATGCCGCAGGAACTGCACAAGAATCTGTTCTTTCTTTATGCGCAAGCTTGGGCTCCATAGTATTCAAATCTATCGATCTTAAGGGCTTTATGAGCGTTGAAATAGGTTTCATACTTACCTTTACATGTATTGGCTGAGCATTGCTCATTCCACCTTCAATACCTCCAGCATTATTTCTCGAACGAGTAATTTTGTCATTTTCAAATAATATTTCATCATGAAGTTCGCTTCCAAATGCCGCAGATGAAGCAAAACCGGCTCCAACCTCCACGCCTTTAAAAGCATTCACAGACATCATTGCTTGGGAAATTCTGGCTTGAAGCTTTCCATCAGCGTTGATATAGCTTCCTAAACCATAAGGCATTCCCTTAGCGATAACCTCGAAAGAACCTCCAACTGAATCACCACTACTTTTCGCTTGATCAATAACGTTAATCATTTTTTCTTCCGCATCTTTATTTAAACATCTTACTGAGGATTTATCTGCTAAATCATTTAATTGAGACATAGATACAGAATGGTCCACTTCTTCAGTATCAACAACATCATGAATTTGATATACTCTGCTACCAATGGTTATTCCTACTTCATCTAATAGTTTTCTGCAAATAGCACCAATAGCAACTCTCATTGCAGTTTCTCTTGCAGAAGATCGTTCTAAAACATTTCTAATATCATCAAAATCATATTTCATCATACCTGCTAAATCTGCATGTCCAGGTCGAGGCATTGTTACCTTTTTATGTTCTTTTTTAGGTTTACCTACTGCCATTCTATCTTCCCAGTTCACCCAATCTAGATTTTTAATGATTAGAGAAATAGGAGATCCGAGAGTGTGTTCATGTCGCACACCTGAAAAAATTTCTGCAAAATCTTTTTCAATTTGCATTCTTTTTCCTCTGCCATGACCTTGCATTCTTCTTAAAAGATCAACCGCAATGTATTCTTCAGAAAGCTGAAGACCGGCAGGTATTCCTTCAATGATACCTATTAACCCTTTTCCATGCGATTCACCGGCGGTCATGTATGATATTTTTTTTAACATTTTATATTCTCCAATTGTTTTCTCACGGACTCAATTTGTGAATCCAAATTATAGTTAGTTTCTCTCCAAATTTCAATAGACTTCAAAGCTTGAAAAATAAACATATCAAGCCCATTAATTTTTTTGGAGCATTTATCAAATTTTTTTAAAAATAAAGTTTCTTTGGATGTATAAATAAGGTCTATTAATGAGGTATTTTCACCAACAGGAATATCAAAAAAATTATCTTCATCATCTTTATACATTCCTACTGGAGTAGTATTTATTGCAACATCAAAATTTGAAAAATCAGAATTAAATAATTCTATATTTTCAAAACCTAGGTTATGCGCAAAATATTGAAGATCGCGAGCATTGTCGATTGATTTATTTTTAATGACAATCTGATCAACTCCTTGATCAATTAAACATTTAACTACAGTTTTTGCAGATGACCCTGCCCCAAGGACAACGCAGCTACCTCCCTCAATAACTATTCCATTTTCATTCAACAGCATATCAAATCCATACTTATCAGTATTAAATCCACAAATCATATTATTTGATTTTGATATACAGTTCACATTATCTAAAATTTTTGCCTCATCGTCAATAGTATCCAAAAACTTCACTACACTACTTTTAAATGGTATCGTAACATTAATACCATTAAATAAACCAAAATCATTATTGAAAAAATCATCAAGCTTATCATTTTCTATATGAATTTTTTCAAAAGAACAGTTCAAAATATTCAATTTCTCATAAAGAATTTCATGAAGCTGAGGGCTTAAACTTTTATCAATTGGGTTTCCAATTACTGCAAATTTCATTTGGTTACCTCGCTAAGATAATTGAAGAAATTTGGTAATGAAATATCAACGCATTGCATATTATCAAGCTCATATTTTCCAAAAGAAGTAAGGCTTAAAATTGTGAATGCCATAGCAATCCTATGATCATCAAAGGTAGTTATTTTAGGCATTGTTTGTACCTTACCTCCCTGGACAAATAAGTCATTATTTTTTTCATATGCCTTGATTCCAAATGCTTCTAGATTATGTATAATTGCGCTTAACCTATCACATTCTTTATATTTTAACTCTTCAACATTTTTGAAAACTGTTGTGCCTTTTGCAAAAGCCGCTACAACTGCTAATATTGGCACTTCATCTATGATTGATGGTATAGTTTCTGATTCAATTTCTATTGCTTTAAGATTAGATGCGCTAATAGTTAAATCTCCTACCTTTTCACCATTATGAACTGACTCATTTGATTTTGTTATTAAACAATTCATTCTATTTAAAACTTCAACAAATCCAATTCTCGACTCGTTAAGCAATACATTGGTCAGCTTTAAATTTGAATTATTATTAATAACTGCCAAAGCAACAAAAAAAGCTGCTGAGGATGGATCAGAGGGTACAGAAATATCAATCGACTTTAACTTGGATTTGAGTGGATGAACTATAATTTTACTTCCTTCACTTTCAATTGATGCTCCCATATTCTTTAACATAATTTCTGAATGATTTCTTGTCGGTATAATTTCATTAATACTTGAAACATTATTTCCACCTAAAGCTGAAAAAATTATACTTGATTTCACCTGTGCACTTGCAACTTTCATATCATAATCTATAGCGTTAATACCGTTAGAAGCATCTATTGATAAGGGCAATAATCCATCATTAGAGGAAATTTTACATCCCATTGCTGTTAAAGGCGTAATTATTCGCTTCATTGGTCTTTTTGATAAGGATTCATCTCCAATTAATGAAAATGTTAATTTTTGGGAAGCTAATAGTCCTGCAACCAGTCTAGTAGTAGTTCCTGAATTACCACAATCAAGATCATTTGATGGAGAATGAAGTTCTTTTCCATTAATTATTATTTCATTATCTCTTTCTTTTATTGAAGCTCCACAATCTTTCAAAATATTAATTGTTGATTGCAGATCAGCTCCATCATTTAAATTTCTAACATAACTAACTCCCTCAGCTATGGCTGAAAGCATAATTGCTCTATGAGAAATAGATTTATCTCCTGGAAGTTGCAATGTACCTTGAACTAGCATTTAACCTTGCAGCTCCTCCGCAATATTGAAAGAAAGTTCTAGCGCTTGATTAGCATTCAATCTTGGATCGCAATGCGTATGGTATCTTGAATTCAAATCATCATCACTTACCTTGTAAATTCCTCCAGTACATTCAGTAACGTTTTGTCCTGTCATTTCCAAGTGAATTCCTCCTAAATGACATCCTTTTTCTTTGAGAATTTTAATAGCTTTTGATGTTTCATTAAGCAATGAATTAAAATCACGAGTTTTCAGACCAGATGAAGACTTTACAGTATTTCCATGCATAGGATCTGATATCCATAATACATTTTTGTTGTTTTTTGTTATTGCTTCAACCAACCCTGGTAAATATTGGTCAATATTCTCTTCACCATATCTAAAAATTAATGAAATCTTTCCAGCTTCATTTATCGGATTAATTGTTTCTATAATTTTAACTAATTCATCTGGATCAAGGCTAGGACCACACTTAATTCCAATAGGATTGCTTATTCCTCTGCAAAATTCTACGTGAGCACTATCTATAAAGCGTGTTCTATCTCCAATCCATATAAAGTGGGCTGATGTACAATACACTTCATTTGTTAGTGAATCTACGCGCGTTAATGCAGCTTCATATGGTAAGTGAAGTCCTTCATGGCTTGTAAAAAACTCCACGGTATTTAAATCTATTACTGTTGATGTATTTACTCCTACAGCATCCATAAAATCTAAATACTCATTAATTTTTGCTGCGATTTTTTCATACTTCTTTCCTTCTTTACTTGCTTTAACAAATCCCATATTCCATGAATTCACTTTTCTTAAGTTTGCAAAACCTCCTTGAGCAAATGATCTAAGTAGATTTAAAGTAGAAGCAGATTGAGAATATGCTCTTAATAGCCGTGCAGGATTTGGCTCTCTTTTCTCCTCTGAAAATTCAATACTATTTATAGAATCTCCGTAATAACTATTTAAAGTTTTTCCATCTTTTGTTTCTAAATCAGAAGATCTTGGCTTAGCAAATTGTCCAGCAATTCTTCCTAGCTTTATTACAGGAACTTTCAGCTTTGCTGTGATAACAGCGCTCATTTGCAAAATGACTCTGAAAGTATCTCTAATATTGTTTGCATTAAATTCCTTAAAACTTTCAGCACAATCTCCCCCCTGAACTAAAAAGGCATCTCCTTTGCTAGCCTTTGCAAGATCTTGCTTTAAATTTCTACATTCCCCAGCAAAAACTAATGGTGGAAATCCTTCAAGTTTTTTTA
>JAYPYG010000030.1:8514-10099 GCA_038280095.1 Fidelibacterota bacterium
CCTTCAAGTTTTTTTAATGCTTTTTCAAGCTGATCTGGATCATTGTATTGTGGGATATGTTTAATCTTGAAGTTTTTCCAAGAATCTTTAGACCACTTTGACATTATAGCTCCTCTACTTTTTTTGATTCTGATATGATTGACTGATAAATTGACTTTAAAAAGCTGGCTTCAGCAGCAGAAAAACGTGCATCAATTTTGGCATAAATTGCATTTTCTCTTTCTTGATCTAATACAGGCAACCCTTCTTGCTTCTTAATTTGACCTATAGCGGTTACAGCATCTAATCTTTCAAGAAGTAAGTCAAAGATTTGTTCATCAGCTTTATCTATTTGTTCTCTATTTTCTAATATTTTTTCGTTCATAATTCCTCCATATAACAAAAAACCCTAGCGGGTTTTGCTAGGGTTCGTGTAGAATTGATATAAATTTATCGTTAGGCGTCTACAGTCCCCCCGTTTCTAAAATAAAAATAATAGTTATAAAATTTGATCATTAAATTAGTTTAAACATCGATTGATAGGGATTCAAGAAAAATATTATTTTGATTTGAAAATCATTTTAGAAGATTTTGCTTTATCAAGAGCATCATAATTGAACATGAACGGTTTGAATTCTCCATTATTGTACATGTCAGTTTGATCATCATAGTGCTTTGATCTAAATAATCCTGACTGTCCTGTTGGTAAGATACTATATCCATTATCAAAATCTGAAAAATCAATAACTCTTCTCATAGAAGATCCTGCTCGAACATTAAATGGCTCACTCACAGAATAACTTGCTGCTCTTGGAGTCATACCTGATCCTGCCATAGGATATGGCCCAATGCTAAAGTTAATTAACCTTTTCACCAATGGATCTTTGTCAAGACGATGGCGATAAGTAACTTGATGCACTTGGCCCCATGTTAAATCTTTGGGATTTCCATACTTTTCAGAAAGAAATAAATGTGCATCATGAAAAGATTTATTCACAATATCATTTAATGTTTCTTGTTCATCAGTTAACACATTGTCTACCCATAAGGTTGCTTCCCCATCAAATATTTTTCTGATAGCTAGTGAACGGATGTATTTTAAGCTATAAAATGTGTCAAATGAATCATTGCCAAAACTATACAGTTCATCTTGAAATAGATTTTGAACTAACTGAAGATATACTGCATGGAAGGCTACTGTAGCTTCTGAATCAATAGATTCAACCCCGTCCCATCCTTTTAACATGTTATAAACCTCATCTCCTTCATCTGAAAAACCCTGCGTATAATTTTCAGTAAAAATTGGAGCATATTCTTCTCCAAATGGCGAGGTAATATCATTGAGCACAGATTTCATGTCATCAACATCAAATTTAGCATCGATTCTTAATCTTCTGTCAATCTGCTCTCCACGACTTGGGTCTGCCCAATAGCGTGATATATAGTATGGATATTCATCCCCAATAATTTTATTGTTTCCATTGGAAACATATCCTTTATCAGGATTAAAAGAATATGGCATTTCATCAAAAGGAATATATCCCTGCCAATCATGCTTTGTGGTAGTGCCATCAAAAGGAATTAGCATTTCAGCATCAAGCCTTAT
>JAYPYG010000074.1:0-1697 GCA_038280095.1 Fidelibacterota bacterium
ACGATCAAACAGGAACCACCTATACATTAGTAGCAGGAGATAACGGTAAAGTAGTGGTGCTTAACAACGCTTCTGCTGTAACTGTTACAGTACCAAGCGGATTGGGAGCAGGGTTTAATTGTAGCTTTGTACAAAAGGGAGCGGGTCAAGTAAGCTTCGCTACTTCTAGTACTACGATTAACCACAGACAATCACACACCAAGATAGCCGGGCAATACGGAGTAGCTAGTGTAGTTGCTTACGCTGCTGATACCTTCGTTCTTGCTGGAGATACCGCTTCCTAATGTTTGTATTGCCAACAGTTGCGTTCGGTGTTATTGCTACTCTGACTGAATCAGTATTCAATGTTGATACAGATACAGAATCTAACATTTTAGCATCAACACCAACCAACCCAACAGGAGAAGTAACAGTTAAATTTGGAACCGATACATACGATTTATATATTTGGGACGGTTCTGCTTGGTACATTTATAACAACGATTCATAAAACATGAGTACACTTCAAACAACAACATCGACGACAAGACCATCAGCACAAGCGGGTGATACATACTTTGAGACAGACACCAAGACTATAATTGTTTACGATGGCACGAATTGGCGGGGGTATGCAGCAGACGGTACTATAGGTGATGGATGGACAGGTAGTTCTTCCTCCAGTGTTTTGTTTGACGGCAGCAATGACTACATTGACACCAACTCTAACTTCCAATCCACATTAAATAGTGGTTTTAGTTTTTCCTTGTGGGCTAAGTTGAATGGAACAGGTGCGAACCAAGGATTAATGGGGGGGGAAAATACTTCTTTCTCTGATAGGTTTGCTTGTTTTGTTAATACTAGCAACCGAGTAAAATTTTATTATACATCTAATGGCCAAGGAATAAGTTCCGCCGAAGATGCAACAGGAACCACCTTAACTAGTTGGTTTCATGTAGTGGGCACAGTAGCACAAAACGGTTCAAATGTTGATATAAAATTATATGTGAACGGCTCTCAAAAGGATACCAGCTCAGGTACTGCAACACTATCTAACTTCGGCACAACCAATACTCCTGCTGATTTATTTTTGGGAGGGCGTAATTATGCCGGTTCTTTACAACTCCCTTTAAATGGATACCTAGACGAAGCGGCTCTCATACCTAGCGTTCTATCTTCATCCGATGTATCGTCCATTTATAATAACGGTATACCAGCAGATATAACCTCTTACTCACCTGCTAGTTGGTGGAGGATGGGTGATAATAATAACGCTACTGGTTCTAATATTCCAGATCAAGGTAGCTTGGGAAATGATGCTACATTGGTGAACGGTCCTAGTTACTCAAGCGATGTTGCTTAAAAATTATGAATAAAACATATGTAATAATAGATTCATCTGAGGTTAGCTCGGTAGACTTCGATCAAGTAGCTGAAACATCTGCTGATACACTTCGCTATTCATTAGACGGCACCAAGACATTCGTTAAGTACGAAGGCACACAACCTTTCTTTCTGCTCGGTAAGACGGAGTACAATCACGGAGAGATACTAAGCATCTTGAGTGGTCCTGAGTGGACGAGCGAAGAGATTATCTAAGGTATGCACGAAACAGCCCAAGGGCTATATCACTCGTTGGAGAACCAGCGGTGGTCATTCCTAGACAGAGGACGTACAGCTTCTGAGCTTACACTTCCTTATGTCTTACCGCCTGACGG
>JAYPYG010000075.1:0-1692 GCA_038280095.1 Fidelibacterota bacterium
ATGCGAATAGGCTATATGAGAGGAAGTCCTGTAATGAAATTATTCTTCAAGATGGATAAGGAAATTTCTCCAGAAAAACTCAATAGAAATGTAAGAGCTCACGGCAATTTTTCGGAATATGTCCCCTTATATTTTTTATTACTTTTGGTCTCTGAATTAACTGAAGCTTCTTCCTATGATTATATGTTAGTCGCATCCTTAATTTTTACATATGGCAGAATTGCTCATGCAATATGTTTTGCTTTTTTTGATTATAATCCTTTTCTGAGAATATCTGGTATGTTAACAACTTATATCGGCATAGTGATGTTATGTATAAAGCTAATAAGTCTTCATATGTAAACTTATATTTGTGAGAATTTTATCGATGAGCTATCAATTTGAACTCCTAAATCCAATATTCTTTTTAGTAATCTGGACCTTTATTATTTTTTTAATAATGGCATATGGAAGAGTAAGGTTCTTAAAAAATCCACAAGATGCAGCTCATACAAAGAACGTCAAAACTGTGGGACCTGCTTGGGTTGAAAGAACAGTTGATAATTATAATCATTTGTTTGAACAGCCTGTTGCGTTTTACACAATAACCATATCTATTGCTATTATAAATAATTTTGATCCCATATTAATTCAATGTGCTTGGGCATTTGTTTGTACTAGGATTCTACATTCCATTGTACAAATCACTTGTAATATTGTCATACTTCGATTTGTTTTATTTGTTGTAGGGTGGTTTATCATTGCTTATATGTCTTATTCTCAATTAGCTTATTTGAATCTATGAAACAATTAATCGCAACTATTGCATTTGCTTCGATTATTTTTGCTCAAGAAATAGTACAATCAAAACCTCTTGAAAGCATTATTCCTATTTACCCTAAAGAAGCAATGGAAAATGATATTGAAGGAACAGTTATCTTAAAATGTTATATCGATAAAACTGGAAATGTTACTGATATTGAAATTTTAAAAGGTATTCCTTCACTAAATGATTCGGCGAAAGAAGCAGTTCAAAATGTAAAATTCTCTCCTGCAAAGAAAGGTAACAAAATTCTTTCATCATCAGTTGTTATTCCTATAAAATATAAATTGAATTGAATTTTACTATCCCATCTTGGTTGTTAGATCAGCTGCCTTATAAGCATTCGTGGATTGATGTTGGTAAAACAATGCATCTTATGGAAAAAGGGCAAGGAAAGCCCATTGTGATGGTGCATGGCAATCCTATGTGGGGATATTTATACAAAAAAGTACTTGATGGGCTGGATGATAGCCGTAAATATATCATACCAGATTTAATTGGCTTTGGGTTTTCAGAAAAAATAACACTTCATGAGCACTCACTTGAGGCACACAGCAATTGGATGGCAAAATTTTTTAAATCAATTAAAGAAGAAAGAATAGGATTAGTGGTGCATGATTGGGGAGGAATGATTGGAATTGCTGGTGCTATGAAGGCTGGAAAAAAGATTGATGGACTGGTAGTAATGAATACAGCTATAACCGCTCCAAAAGATGGGTTTAAACCAACTTGGTTTCATAATCTATCCCAAGTTCCGCTTATAAGCAGTGTGTTGTTTAGAGGGTTAAATTTTCCGCTATCATTCTTAAATCATTTTGCACATGTTTCAGGATCGTTTGATTCCCAAACTATGAAAGCGTATAAATATCCTTTTAGGAAATTGAAAGATA
>JAYPYG010000076.1:0-1689 GCA_038280095.1 Fidelibacterota bacterium
AATTTTCCTATTTTATCTATTTTCTGCCTACAGAAGTAGGCAGAAAAAGGTAGAAAGTGAACAATTTCAAGTACCAGATCCATTTCCTCAAACAGAAAATAAAACCTCAAAACCAGATTTTAATATTTTTGAATTTCTAGATGAAGCGATGGAGAAATCTGCTGTAGAATTAGATGATAGTTTCACTTCAAATTTTGTTGAACCATCAAAGAATGATTCAATTATTTCGAGTCAGAACAAACAATCAGTTCAAGCCAGCTATACTGAAGTAGAAGATTTAAATAAAGATAATTATAATCAGGATTTTAAGAGTTCTTATAATATTCAAGATAAACATTTAAGTCATCTACAATCACGCATCACCACAAGGCAGGTTACCAGTCATTCTGAACAAAAATTATTAACTTTACAACATAAGTTAAAAAATAAGCCAACTAAATTAGCAATCGTTATGCAAGCAATTTTTGATCCACCTAAATCGCAGAGTATTTAAATGAAGCTTTTAATTATGGGACCACCTGGGGCGGGAAAAGGAACCCAAGCCAAAATTTTAGCAAAAAAATTTAACCTTGTTCATCTATCAACAGGAGATATACTTAGAAAAGAGATTGATAAATCCTCTGAAGTAGGGCTTAAAGCTCAAGCTTATATGAATGCTGGAAATCTCGTTCCAGATGAAGTATTGTTAGAAATGATGCAATCAACTTTAACCGAATTAGAAGATTCAGGAGTCATACTTGATGGTTTTCCTAGAACAATTCCTCAAGCAATAGGATTATCAAAAATTTTTCAATCTTTAAATCAAGTAATTGATAGTATTATAAATATCGAAGTAGATAAGAATGTTTTAATCACCAGATTAGTTGAAAGAGCAAAAAAATCAGGAAGAGCTGATGACACAGAAGAGGTAATTGTAAATCGACAAAATGTTTATTTAGAGCTCACAGCACCTTTAATTGAGTTTTATCAAAGTAATATTATTCATATTGATGGTGATGGATCAATTGATGAAGTTACAGAAAGAATTTTAAACCACATTCCGTAATGAAGATCATTGGAATTACTGGTGGTATAGCATCAGGGAAAAGCACAGTTTCTTTATATCTAGAAGATAAGTATAAGGCATATATTTTTGATGCAGACAAAGAAGCAAAAGCACTACTACAATTATCTGTTGTAAAAGATAAGATTCTACAAACGTTTCCAAATCTTGAAGACCTTTCTGCTGCATCTATCGCTCAAGAGGTGTTTAAAAACTCGGAATCGCAAGCAAAGATAAATAATATAATTCACCCTATAATAAGTGATTTAATACTTGAAAGAATTAATGAAAAAAAAGATTTGCATAATATTTTTGTTATCGATGCCGCATTAATTATTGAATCAGGAATATTTCAACAACACCAAAAAAGTGGTGCCAAACTCATTTTAGTTATAGTAGATGAGGAAATAAGATTAAAGCGAGCAATTCACAGAGATAATTTGGAGGAAGAAACGATAAAAGATAGAATACGCTTACAAATGAAAGATGAAGAAAAAATTAAATATTCTGATTACGTTATTGAAAACAATGGATCAAAATTTGAACTTTTTAGTAAAATAGATCAAATCATAGAAGAAATTAGATGAGCAAATTTTTAAAAGTCAACAATGATTAATCAAGAACATATTGACTATTTATCAGAAGTA
>JAYPYG010000031.1:0-9328 GCA_038280095.1 Fidelibacterota bacterium
GTTGTTTTTGGGGAGTTGAATCCACATTTCAACAAATGAATGGAGTGAAATCTACAACAGTAGGTTATATTGGAGGAAAAGTTAAAAATCCTTCTTATGAACTGGTTTGCACTGGTATAACAGGTCATGCTGAAGCAGTAGAGGTTGTGTACGATCCTAATGAAGTCTCATTTGAAAAACTGGTAGACACTTTCTTTGAGCTACATAATCCAACCACATTAAATCGTCAAGGTCCAGATATAGGCACTCAATATCGTTCAGCTGCATACTTTTCTAACAATGATGAAAAGAAAATTATTGAAAGTAAAATTAACGCATTAAATGAATCAGGAAAATTTAGTTCTAAAGTTGTAACAGAAGTTGAACCAATGATAGATTTTTATGATGCAGAAGAATACCATCAAGACTATTATAAGAAAAGGGGTATAGATGGTTGCGCCATTTGATATTTCTTATGAGCTATAACCATAAAAAAATTGAAAAGAAATGGCAAAAATTTTGGTCTGAAAATCAAACTTTTAAGTCTGAGGAAATCTCTACCGACAAGCCGAAATATTATGTTTTAGATATGTTTCCTTATCCGTCTGGGGCAGGACTTCATGTTGGTCATGCTTTAGGATACGTAGCAACAGATATAGTAGCACGTTACAAGCGCATGAAAGGCTTCAATGTTCTTCATCCTATGGGTTGGGATGCGTTTGGCTTACCAGCAGAGCAGTATGCTATTAAAACAGGTACTCACCCAAAAGAAACGACACATCAAAATGTTTCAAATTTTAAAAAACAGATAAATAGCCTTGGATTTTCTTATGATTGGTCGAGAGAAATAAATACAACCGATCCTAATTACTACAAATGGACTCAATGGATTTTTATGCAACTTTACAATAAAGGCTTAGCTTATGAACAAGAAGTTGCTGTTAATTGGTGTCCTGAGCTAAAAGCAGTCCTTGCTAATGAAGAAGTTGTTAACGGAAAATCAGATATTGGCGGACATCCCGTAGTAAGACTACCAATGAGACAATGGATTTTAAAGATTACTGACTATGCAGAGTCATTACTTGATGGATTAGATGATTTAGATTGGCCAGAAAATATTAAAGAACTTCAAAAAAATTGGATTGGTAAATCAGAAGGAGTAGAGCTAGGGTTTGATATTGATGGACATAATGATACTATCAATGTATACACTACAAGACCTGATACTCTTTTCGGAGCATCTTATATGGTTTTAGCTCCAGAACATACCTTAATTCATTCAATTGTTACTGATGAGCAAAGATCAAAAGTGGAAGCTTATATAGAGGAAACAAAAAAGAAATCAGATTTTGATAGAACAGAAGTTAATAAGGATAAAACTGGTGTTTTTACTGGAAGCTATGCAATAAACCCTTTCAGCAAAGAAAAAATTGAAATATGGATAGCTGACTATGTACTGATTAGTTATGGAACAGGTGCTATTATGGCTGTTCCTGGTCATGACGAAAGAGATTGGGAGTTTGCATCAAAATATAATCTTCCAATAGTAGAAGTTGTTGAGGGAGGAGATGTATCAAAAGCTGCACACACTGCAAAAGGAAATGCTAAAATTATAAACTCTTCAAACGATAAAACATTATCCATGGATGGTTTAAGCGTAGATCAAGCAATTAAGGAAGCAATTTTATTTATTGAAAAAAATTCAATCGGAAAAGCTACTGTTAATTACAAGTTAAGAGATTGGTTATTCTCAAGACAAAGATATTGGGGAGAGCCATTTCCATTAATTCATAAAGACGATTCAGTAGAGTTAATTCAGGAAAAAGATTTGCCAGTAATGCTTCCTGAAGTTGAAAATTATAAACCATCAGATGATGGTAAGTCTCCATTATCATTAGTTAAAAATTGGGTTGAAGTAAAAGATGAAAGTGGTAATATTATTGGACTTAGAGAAACAAATACTATGCCTCAATGGGCTGGATCTTGTTGGTATTTTTTAAGATTTACAGATCCTAATAACACAAATGAAGCATGGTCAAAAGAAAAAGAAAACTATTGGATGCCAGTAGATTTATATATTGGCGGACAAGAGCATGCAGTGCTTCATTTGCTGTACTCAAGATTTTGGCATCATGTTTTATATGATTTAGACCTTGTATCGACAAAAGAACCATTTAAAAAATTATATAATCAAGGAATGATTTTGGGAGATGATGGTACAAAAATGAGCAAATC
Organism: Fidelibacterota bacterium; assembly: GCA_038280095.1. Lineage (GTDB taxonomy): Bacteria > Fidelibacterota > Marinisomatia > Marinisomatales > Marinisomataceae > Marinisoma. Next base: position 2,215 of record JAYPYG010000031.1, read on the forward strand.
TCGAGGAAATGTAATAAATCCAGAAGAGATTATGGATGAATACGGTTCAGATTCTATGAGACTTTATGAAATGTTTATGGGCCCCTTAAACAAATCAAAACCTTGGAGCACTAAAGGCTTGCAAGGATGTTATAGATTTGTAAATAAATTATGGTCAATTATAGTTGATGAAAATGGTAATTTGTCCTCAAAGATTGTTGATAGCGATGAAGAGGATAAAGACACATTATTTTTACACCATCAAACAATTAAAAAATTAGGCGAAGATATCGAAAACCTACATTTTAATACTGCAGTATCTCAACTCATGATTTACTGTAATCATTTACAGAAATGTAGTACAGTTTCAAAAAAGCTTATAGAGGAGCTGGTTATTATACTAAGCCCATTTGTTCCTCATCTTTCTGAAGAGTTTTGGAGCTTACTAGGTCATTCTGAAACCATTACATATCAGCCATGGCCACAGTTCGATGAGGATTTGATACAATTAGATGAAGTTGCTATTGCTGTTCAGGTAAATGGCAAGCTTAGAGCTAATATTAATATAGCTAAAGATTCAGATGAAAAAGATGTTATTTCTGAAGCAATGTCGTTAGAAAATGTCAAAAAATTCACATCAGAAGGAAATGTTGTAAAAACAATTTATGTACCAAACAGACTCTTAAATTTTGTTGTCAAGTAGATCTGTACCTTTAGACATAACCCAAACTGTTCCAATTAAACTTAAAACAGCTACCTTTTGATAGGTTGCATGAAAAGTTAGTGATTGAATTGATTTCCAGGGTTCAGGACCAATTTCAAGAAATATTATATATCCAAGAATGATTAAGGAACATAAAAAGAGGGTATAAGTGACGTTTTTAAGACCTTTAGAGTAAAATAAGTAAGAATATATGCCTAATGTTACAAAAGCACCGTTAAATACTGAATTTGCAAAGAAAATATGTAATGCATATAACGAAGGAACATCTGCTGGTGTAAAAATAACCCCTAAAAGACTTATAGAGCCAAAAATTGTAGAACATTTGGCTAATAAGCTGATTTTAGGAAATTCACCAGAAAAGTAATTAGCTGCTTTAACAAGATATATTAAAACTGCAATTAATTGAACCATCATACCAATTGAGAATAAAACAAAAGATATGGTATTATCATCACCAGAATGACTTGTTGTACGACCAAGATCACTTATAAAATTTCTAAAAAAATTATAATAGGGTGTAGTTTTGTCCACATAGTTACCACCACCATAGAAAAAACCTGCCAGGGTCAGTAAGCCGAGGTAAGTAAGAAGCATTAATCTTATTGATTTTCCTAGTGTATTATTCATATGTCAATAATTATACATAATATATATTATGCGTAAAACATTAAAAGTAGATATTAAGTAAACTCCTTTAATCTAAAATCTACTTCATAGATATATACATCTATATCATTCACCACTTCTAATGCATATTCTAATTTTTTATCAAATCCACTTGCAATAATTACACCTCTAACATTAGGTGTATTCAAATTTTTCTTAACCCAACCCATATATCTAGTTATTTGACCAACTGTTTTATCGCTTGTTTGATCTTTTTTTAATTCAATAACAACATAGCTATCGTCATTTTTATCTTTTGCAAGAATATCAATGAAGCCTATAGCTGTTTTATATTGCTGACTTATTTGCTCACCGTCCTTGATTATTAAATCATATTTTTTTCCTAATTCTGTATCAGCCCAATTATGAACAATAAAGTCTTCTAATTGTTTCTCCATATAAAATACACCTTGGTTAGAAGGTAAATCAGTATTATTTCTTATTTTTATAGAGAGAGATTTTTTGTAAACATCTAACAATTGTTCTAAATGAGAAACTATTTCATCATCTGAATATTTTTTACCCATTTTGAGATCTATAAAGCTTATTTTATCTTTATTAAAATCAATTTTGTAAGATTTGCAAACATAAGACTTGCCATATCTGGGAACTTCTCCATTCAAGTGGTCATGCAATGTTTCATTATTATCTAATATTTCATCTGGCCAAGTACTTTCATATTCCATGGTCTCACTAATACCATAACTCAATATCAAAGTATTGGTTTCTTTGATATATAAATAGCCAGGATAGTAGCCTTCACTTACTCTCATTTCAGGAGTTATTAAACAAATCCATGGTATTTTAGCAGGAGTACCCATACCAAATGAGACTCTGAATACTAAATCTGACCATTCTTTTGGATAAGAAGCATATTTTAAATCTTCAGTTTGGGTTTGATAAAGAAATTTGTTTAAAATTTTTATCCATTCGTTCATTTTGATTACACTATCCTTGCTTACTATAATAATTTTTTGATTTGAGTAGCTGCATCTATTATTGCAGACTCTGAAGATCGAAACTTCCACCCTAAGACATCTTTAGCATTTTTAGCATGGTAAATACGTAAAATATCTATGTCTTTTAGAAAAAAAGATATTTGTTTATCAAACTTTCCTAATATTCTTGCTATAAAGGTTGGTAATTTTCGTTTTGGTGCTTTAAAGCCATTATCATTAAGTACTTTAGCGATTTCAGGGAAAAACATATGATTGTTAGATGCAATAAAGCGTTTACCAGGTGCTTTATCGTTAATCATCGCTTCAAAATGCATATCAGCAACATCTTTGATATGAACGATATTGATACAAATATTTAAGGTAAATGGTAGTGAACCGTCAATTAAACGTTTTACAACAAGATTTGAAGCACCAATATCATTAGATAACGAGTTTCCAAATACCATGGAAGGGTTAATAGCAACTGCTTCCATATCCGTCTTCCCTTCATGTTCTTTCATAAAGTCCCATAAATATTGCTCAGCCTTAGTCTTACTGGTCTGATATGGGCCTACATCCATGGTTAAATCTGTCCAATCGGTATCATCGTACTCATTCTTATGATTAGACCCTCCTACCGCTGCAACAGAGGATGTCATTACAAAACGCTTGATATTGTTCTTTAACGCAGCATTTAAGCATCGTTTGATGCCATTTACAGCGGGTTTTACAACAATATCATAATCATCTGTATTGGTAGTTGGTATGGGTGAGGCAATATGTTGCACATAATCACAACCAGCAACTGCTTCATCCCACCCTTCATCTTTTAATAAATCAAGTTCACAGAACTCAAGCATACCTTCTGTAGAAACTTCTTTCTCAACCGCATCAATCACTTCTTGTTTACGATCTAAGGAGCGTAATGACGTTCTTACTTGATATCCTTCTTGAATGAGCTTTGAAATTAAATGAAGTGAAATAAACCCTGAGCCACCGCTAACAAATACTTTTTCCATAATAAAAGTTACAAAAACATTGAAACAAAAATGAAAATTAAATGTACATAGGGTATGAAAGCGACATTAAGAGGCATAACAAATGGAGTTAAAAAATATGTATAATAATGTTGAAAAATTTGTGTTAGCAGGTGTAATTTTGTGTATCGGTTCCTTGTTTTTTCTAATGGATCAATCCGAAGAAGTAGAACTGTCCGATAATATCTCAGAAAGCTTTTTTGATGAAGGCACTGTGGATGTAGAGATTACCTCATTAGTTAATAACACCAATATGGGTAATTCAGTCAATGATGAAGCCATGGCTACAGAAACAGTGCCAACATTTCAAGACAATGTTGAATCGCTTGATGTAATTGAAACTACCCCTGTACCCTCTTTTAATGATGCATTCCTAGCAGCAAGAAATGAGCTAGGTCCTGGAAATACCTTTGAATGGAATGGAAATTTTTATACCACTAACTATGCTGATGAACTATTAAATGATATGCATTCAGAAGTAGCTGTGGAAGAAATTTTGATCGATGAGACTGAACCACAACTTAGTCAAATCGATGAGGACGAGAGTCTTGCTTACAATAACGATAAATAGTTATCTCTAGTTACCTCGAGTACAAAAAAGGCGCCGAGTCGAGGGCGCCTTTTTTATTTCAAATAGATAGTTTTTTTATGAAACTTTAGGAACTGGCATATCACTGCCAAAGATTTTTTTCAGATCCGAAAACCCACCAATAGGTACTCCATCTACGAAGATTTGAGGAACAAAGAAGTCTTCAATACCTATTTCTTTTAATTTTCGTTTTGAAATATTGTATTCTTCAACGTCCACTTCAATAAAAGCAATCTCTTTTTCATTAAGCAATTGCTTTGCACCTTTACAATATCCACACCATGTAGCAGTAAAGATAGTAACAGCTGCACCATCAAAATCTGCTTCTGTTATTGTCTCTTTTGTAAAGGATGGATTGTCGTTATATGCAACAATAGCCTTACGTATATCTTGCTCTACTACTTTCTCTTGAATAAAGACAGCAAATAAGATTACTAATACTACAGCTATAATAGTTTTTTTCTTCATAAATGTAATGGCAAATATACCAATTAATTTATTCTTCAGTTACAAAAACCAGTGAAATCAACAATAATGCTATTGGATATAATACATCTTTTGATCCAAATGCATCACCCCATACAAAATAATGCATGTATGCTGCACCTACCATCACAATTGCAATCATTAGCGCACCAATTTTAGTTAACTGTTCAAATTTTAAACCAAGTAGCATAAATACTCCTCCTAAAAATTCAAATAGTACTACTAAATACACTAAAAATAATGGTAAAGCGTTTGCAATTCCTTGTCCTTCCGCAACTGGCCATTTACCCGCACCTGCCTTGATAAAAATAAATGCAAGCAATAGACGCAAGCCCATCAATACTCCACCTCTTAAATGATTAAAATCTAACTTATTCATATTATCTCCTTATAAACTTAAATGCGTTCCATCGCAATATGGTGCATTTTTAGATTGTTTACAACCACAAAGTGCTACTTCTTTTGAAGCATCTGCTTTAAACACGATTGGTTGATGATCTGTTTTAGCATGACTTCCATCACAAAATGGCTGAGTTTCAGATTCATTACACTGACACCAAGCATAATTCTTATCTTTTTTAATATCTAATACATGTGGTTCTTTTTGATTGCTCATTTTATCTTCCTTTCTTTTTAAATATTCACGTGTACTCCGCTGCAATAGGGAGCGTTATTTGATTCTTTACAACCGCATAAGCTTACTTCTTCATCTTTTTCAGCGCTAAACACAACCGGTTTTTTGATATCTGTTTCGACTAGTTTTTGTGATTCTTCTGTGATTAAGCTTATTTCTTGGAGATTCTCAACTAAGTTTTCATTTCGTTTGTTTACTTTGGTGTGACTTCCATCACAAAACGGTTGTGTCTGAGATTCAGCACATTCACACCAAGCATAATTCTTCCCTTTTTCAAGTGTTACTATATATGGTTGTTTTTTCATTTTGTTATCCTTTCAAAAAAATGATATGAAAAATTATCAAGTAATATTAAATTTTACAAGTAGGCACTATTTTTTTATATAGTAACAAAAAAAGGACTATTATAATGAAACAACAACAATGTTTTGAAGATATATGCGGATGTACAGTTGACTCCTGCCCTATCACTTATTCTATGAAAATGATCGGTGGTAAATGGAGACCCATAATTATTATGAGAATCTCCCAAAATATTAATCGTTTTGGTGTGCTTCATCGTGGTATTGACGGCATTAGTAAAAATATGTTAACAAGAGAATTAAGAGATCTTGAAAAAAATGATATTATTTCACGTAAAATCTATGCTGAAATACCGCCTAGAGTTGAATATTCATTGACAAAAAAAGGTAAAACATTGGTTCCGGTGTTTGATATGTTAAATGATTGGGCTTTAGACTACATTAAGTAGCATGTTTTCCGATGTCCCATTGATTTTTTAATAAGCTTTCAGCTGAATCTTTTGCATCTTCTTCTAAGCTAGTACCCATTACATCGTTCCATCGATTGAGATATCCAAATAACGCTATGACGCTCATAATTTCTAAGATATCAGTTTCATCCCAATGATGTTGTAATAACTCTTCTAATTCTTGCGATGTGCTTACTGGTACTGAGCTTGCAGCAATAGCAAATCGTAATGCAACTTTTTCTGCTTCAGTAAATAACCTACTGTTTTCAAAATTCCAAGCCTGCTCCAATCGCTCTTTTTCTCCACCATATCGCTCAGCAGCTCTAATGGTGTGTGCTTGACAATATCTACACCCAGCTGTGTTGCTACTGATATAGGCTATAATACGCTTAAATTCGCTTGAAATGGAACCAGCATTATCCATTACAGCTTTATTTAGATTTACAAAGGCCTGAGCCAAATGTGGCTTTTTTTGCATAGTAAGAACAGAATTTGGACAAAATCCTAAGGTTTCATTAAAAAAAGTTACTAACTCTTGAGTTTCTTTATCTTCGATGTTGGATAAAGGTGTAACTAGAGGCATTATTCTTCTTCGTTATTTGCTTCTAAGGATTCAATAACCGGGGTTACATCCACTGGTACATTTTCCATATCCATCAGATCTTCAGGCTGCCCTTGCAATTTTTGAAGATTTCTCACAGATGGTTTTAATCTAGCATTATAGGATGATACAGAAGAATTATACGCTTTACCAAGCGCTAGGATTTTACTTCCTACTGCCTGATATTTATCCTCATAAATTTTTAAACGATCTGTTAAATCTTTGGCAATTTGAATTGCTTGATTCGCATTGGTGCTTAATTGAAATTGTCTCCATGCTTCTGATACTAGGCTTAATAACGGTAATAGCGATAGAGGTGATACAACAAATACTTTTTTATCTGCACCGTCTAGAAAGAGTTTTCCATCATGTTTTAATGCCATTTGATATGCTGGCTCACTTCCAATAAACATCACTACAAATTCTATAGGCCCATCAAATTGTTTATGGTATTCTTGCTTAGAAAGGTTTCGCATTAACGTTCTGCAATTATTAGCATGCTTCACTTCTAGAGCTTTACGTTCAGATTTATCCGTACTATCCATTGCTTTATCAAATGCCTCTAATGACAGCTTTGAGTCAATTGGGATCTTCCCACCACCTGGTAAGTTAATTACCATATCAGGGATACTTCTATTGCCTGTAGAGGTTTGCTCCACAAAATCGATATACTTAATCATCCCCGCTTTTTCAACTAAATTTCTTAATA
>JAYPYG010000077.1:0-1663 GCA_038280095.1 Fidelibacterota bacterium
ATTTCAACATCATGTTCTTTATTACATGTTCCATATAGCTTGAAAGAGGAAGACTCTTTAAATGCTGATCTAAAGAATATTCTATCTTTTGCAGAAGAAAAATTAAATGAGCTACTTTTATTGAAAAACTCACTTGAAAGCAATGTGAAAAGCGAAGATTTAGTTTCATATGAAAAAGCTAGAGATGATTCTGACAAGGCTTTACTTGGAAGAAAAGTTGAGACTGTACGAAATAGAGTTTCTTCTTTAACTGAAGAGTCTTTTGAAAGAAAAACAATTAGAGAAGAAAGATTAGAGTTACAATCTAGTGAGTTAAATATTCCTACTTTTCCAACGACTACTATTGGTTCATTTCCTCAAACAGGAGACACTAGAACTTTAAGAAAACAATTTAAATCTAATGAGATTTCAGAATCAGAATATGAAGATGGAATAAAAGAAATTATTAAAGAAACTGTTGAGATTCAAGAAGAGTTAGGTTTAGATATCTTAGTTCATGGTGAAGCTGAGAGAAATGATATGGTGGAGTATTTTGGTGAACTTCTTGAAGGGTTTGCATTCTCTAAGTTTGGATGGGTACAAAGCTATGGAAGTAGATGTGTAAAACCACCAATTATTTTTGGAGATGTTTACAGAAAAGAAGCTATGACGGTTAATTGGTCTTCCTATGCTCAAAGCTTGACTGATAAAAGAATGAAAGGAATGTTGACTGGACCTGTGACCATTCTCCAGTGGAGCTTTTATAGAGATGATATTTCTAAAAAAGAAGTTGCATATCAAATTGGTTTAGCGCTTAGGGACGAAGTGCTTGACCTTGAAAAAAATGGTATAAAAATTATTCAAATTGACGAACCTGCCATTAGAGAAGGCTTGCCACTGAATCCAAAATTCAAACAAGAGTATTTGGAATGGGCCGTAAATTCTTTCAAGCTTTCTCAAGCAGGCGTAGAGGATTCAACTCAAATCCATTCTCACATGTGCTATTCAGAATTTGATGAAATATTGGATGCAATTAACGCTCTTGATGTTGATGTGTTGTCGATTGAAGCATCAAGAAGTGGAATGGATTTGGTTAATCCAACACTTAAGGAAAAATACAAAGGAGCTGTAGGTCCTGGTGTGTATGATATCCACTCTCCATTAGTTCTAGAATATGAAGACGCACTTCAGAGAATTCAGCAATTAGCTAAAAGTTTGGATGTAAAGAATATTTGGATAAATCCAGATTGTGGCTTGAAAACAAGGAATTGGAAGGAAGTAAAGGAGAGTTTAGCAAATATGATCAAAGCAAATAATGATGTAAAGGAGACAATCTCATAATGACAAATTTTAGAACTGCAGAAACTGTTTCACCTGGACATCCAGACAAAATAGCTGACTTAATTTCAGACCATGTTTTAACAAATGCACTTAAAACAAATAAAAAATCAAAAGTGGCAGTTGAAACTTTTCTTACTGGAACAAAAGAAGGAGGACTTGTTGTTGTTGGTGGTGAAATCAGTGATATTGCTGAAATTACTGATGACAAAGTTAATGCAATTGTTAAGGATGCATTATCAAAAACTATAAAAACAAGTTTTGAAGATTTTGATTTAGACAATTTAAATATCATGAATGTTCTTACTCCTCAATCAGAAGAAATTAGATCAGCTGTTGAAGATGA
>JAYPYG010000032.1:0-9085 GCA_038280095.1 Fidelibacterota bacterium
AGAGCGTCTGGCTACGGACCAGAAGGTTGTGGGTTCAAGTCCTTCCGGGCGTACAAATGTCTGATAACAATCTAACTCAAACTTCCCATGAAGATTGGATGAGAAAAAGCTTGAGGTTGGCAACAAAAGCTATGCTTGAGGATGAAGTTCCAGTTGGCGCTATTGTGGTGTATAAAGGAAAAATTATAGGCCAGGGATACAATCAATGTAATTCACTAAATGATGCAACAGCTCATGCTGAAATGCTGGCGATTACCGCAGCTTCAAACACCATAGGAGACTGGAGATTAAACGATTGCACCATGTATGTTACAAAAGAACCTTGCCCGATGTGTGCTGGAGCGATAGTTAATAGTCGAATTGAGTTTTTATATTTTGGCTGTTATGATGAGGATTATGGAGCTTGTGGTTCAAAGTTTGAAATTTGTGGCAATGTCAGTTTAAATACACCTGCTGTAGTTCGAGGAAATTTGCTTGCAGGTGAATCCCTTGCTTTACTTCAAGAATATTTTTTTAAAAAAAGACAGAAGAAAAAAGAATTTTAAATAATAAATGGAAAGATTGCTTTTCTGTTTTTTGGATAAGATTCAAACTTGCTATGATACCATTGATGTCCCTTAATAGCTCTTGGAACAAGATTAGCCATGGTCCAAATCATAAATGAAAGCCCAGCAAGAGACCAGGTCATTATAGCAAAAGCCGTCCATTCAAGAATTTCTCCTAAGTAGTTAGGAAATGAGACATATCTAAACATAAAGCCTTTAGGAATTTTGTATTCTCCTGATTTAGATCGTAATGAAAGCAAAATATTGTCAGATTTTATATTGATATATGCGCCAGTAATAAACAAAAATACACCTACAATAAAATTCCAATTTGACATGTATTCAGCAGAATATTCCTGAATACTACCAAAATAAGTCCCATTAATATATCCATTCATCACATTAAACAGGAATGCAAGCACTGCAATAAGAAGTGGCATTTTAGCAGGATTATTCTGTCTTAAAGGATAAATAACACTTCTATTAAAGTAGTGAAGCGTCCACAATGACATAAAAGTAATATTCGTTGGTGTCTTTTCTATATTTCCATTTAAAAAGAAATACAGTAAGGCAAGAGGAGAAATAATCTCCATGACTATCCATCCAAGTTTGCTTGGAATCATTGGACCCCAATTGGTTTTTGAAAATTTTCCATAGGGTGCTGGAATTTTTAACAGAGTAATAAAGGTAATAAAGCCTATACCCAGCCAAATTAGAACTAATGATTCAAAATTTTGTAACATCGATAACAATTTATGAGTAATATTTAATTCTTCAAATATCAGATATATGCAGCACAAAAATATTATCATTACAGGAGCAACAGATGGAATTGGCTTAGCAGCTGCTAAATCTATTGCTAAAAAAGGCTATCATGTTAGTTTAGTTGGAAGAAATCCCGATAAAGGTAAAAAAGCTCTTGAAGCAATCATTGCACTTTCTGGCAATGAAAATTTAGACTTTTTTGAATGCGATCTTAGCTTAGTTGCTAATGTGAAAGATTTAGCAGATAGAATTAAACAAAAGCACAACAAAATTGACGTGCTGTTAAATAACGCTGGTGGAGCAAATAAAACAAAGCAAATCACATCTGAAGGTCTTGAAAAAACATTCGCAACCAATCAAATGAATTATTTTGTTCTTTCTACAGAGTTATTAAATATTCTTTCAGAATCAAGTGATGGAAGAATAGTGAATGTTGCTTCCAATGCGCACATTGGCGCAGAAGTTGATTATGAGAATATCAATTCTGAAAAAAGCTTTTCTGCCTGGACTTCGTATTGTGTTTCAAAGCTGATGAATATTATGTTTACGTATCAATTGTCATCGATGCAAGATAGGGTTTCAGTCAATGTATTACATCCCGGTTTTGTAGATACCAATATTGCAGGTAATGAAGGAAATTTGATAAAATATATCGTAAAATTTGGAGCGAAAATGTTTGCCAGAACTGTTGATAATGGCGCAGACTCTAGTATTTATTTATCAACTTCTGATGAGGTGAAGGGTGTGTCTGGTAAGTATTTTTTTAAATGTAGAGAAATTAAATCTTCCAGAGCTTCCTACAATCAAGAAGATTGGCAAAAAGTTTGGGATTTATGTGAGGATTACAAAAAAAAGCTAATATGAAAAAAAAGATTTTAACTAGAAGTGATTATGACTTTTTTACATCAGCTGAAACCAGGTGGAGAGATGTAGATACTTTAGGACACATTAATCACACGGTTTACCTCAGTTTGCTTGAAACAAAACATAAAGATTTTATTGATTATATTTACGGGAAAACTACTTATGATCTGGGTTTAAAAAGTACTGCAGCAGGTTTACTAGCTTCAATGGATGTTACCTATATCAAGCAAGTTCATCATCCGGTCAAGTTAGATATTGGATGTCGTATTACTAGGGTAGGAAGCAAGAGCTATGACGTTCACCAAGGTATTTTTGTTGAAGGAGAAAATGACCCATCTTTTCAAACGATTCATACCTTTGTAATGTTTAATTTTGTGGAACAGAAATCAATTCCAGTGCATCAAGTGGTTATAGACAATTTAAGGGAGTTAGAATGATTACATTATTATCACCATCAAAAAAGTTAAATTTCAAATATCAAGATGCTGTTTCAGCATTTACACAATGTGATTTTATTGAAAGTGCTCAAGAGCTAGTTAATAAAGCCAAAAATTTATCATCACAAGATTTAAAAGATTTAATGAAAATTAGCGATTCATTAGCAGATTTAAATAAAGAACGTTTTGATAATTGGTCTTTGCCATTTAATCAAGATAATGCAAAACAAGCCATTTTAGCATTTGATGGAGGTGTTTATGCAGGGTTACAAGCAGAAACATTTGATCAGAATGATCTAGAGTTTGCTCAAGATCATTTACGAATTCTTTCTGGGTTGTATGGAGTATTAAAACCTTTAGATTTAATTCAACCATATCGACTTGAAATGGGAACAAAATTTGAAAATGCAAAAGGAAAAAATTTGTATGATTTTTGGAGAAATGAAGTGACAAATAATCTTAATACAAACATTAAAAAACATGAAAATAAGACCATTATAAATTGCTCTTCAAATGAATATTTTAATGTTATCGATCAGAAGAACCTTGAAGGGAACATACTAAATACAGTATTTAAAGAATATCGAAATGGTGAGCTTAAATTTATTTCGTTTAATGCTAAGAAAGCTCGCGGTTTATTAGCAAAATTTGTAATTAACAATAAAATCACAAGAAATAAAGATTTAAAAGACTTTGATTTAGAAAATTACAAATTTGATTCATCTTTGTCAGATGATTCGACGTTTGTTTTTACAAGATAAAGGGAGGAAATAATGAAAAGAATATTAATATTGCTTTCATTTTTAGCTATAAGTTGTCAGTCCAACTCTGGTGAAATGCCAAGACAAGCTGGCCAAGCTTCGAATAAATTAATGGATGGATTAGAAGCAATGCATCATGTTCGTTTTGCTGAAGCAAGAGCATTGTTTTTAGAGGGTATCGAAAAAGATCCAAATTGTGCTTCATGTTATTTGAATTTAGGTAATGCTGAGCAAGATAGAGTTTTAAGAAGAGAGTATCTTGAAACTGCTTTAGATTTAGCTAAAAAAGGCCATCCAGAAACAAAGTTGATGGAATCAGCTGTAAATTGGATTAACGGTGAAGGCGGAAGATTTGATGCATATCCTGAGTTATATAAAAAATATAAAGGTGATAACTTTCTAGCTGCAGGAGCATATAGATTTCAAGCATCTAACGAGTTTCCTGATTATGGTGTTGGACTGTTAGAAGAAGCGGCATCTAGGCTAAACAAAGGTCATTTATATAATTTATTAGCGTACTCATATATTAGAAATTATAACGCACCAGGAAATGACGAAGACGATGAAATGTATGAAAAAGCATTAGGGTATATTGAAAAATATATAGAGCTAAATCCAAATGAAGCCAATGCATACGATTCTTTAGCAGAATTTTATTTGAATAAAGGAGATTTTGATAAAGCTATTGAAAACTATCAATTAGCATTTGAAATTGATCCTGAATTTGAATGGGCTACAAGAAATCTTGCAGTCGCTAAATATCAGCAAAGAATGGCAGGAGAGGATGCCGGACTAATTAAGTGGACTAGTGAAAAACAAGATGCTAAAAATCTGTTTAATCAGGGAATGTGGCAGTTTTACAATTTAGAATGGGAAAAAGCTAACAATTCATTTACAGCAGCTATTGAAATGGACGAAAGCTTTGCTATTGCTTATGCTATGCGCGCGAGAACACATTTTTTCATGCAAAATCAAAGTGCTGGTACTGAAGACTTAGATATATCAGTAAGTATGTCAATTAATGCTTCTGAAGAAGAGAAAAAAATGATCTTAACATTGTATAATGATAATCAGCTTGGAACCAATTCTTTTGATAAAGTAATTGAAAGATTGGTTATTAAATATCCTGATGATTCTTTTTTAAGAATGGAATCTATATTTGCAACAATCAGTGATATTGGACCCGACATGATATTGCGCAGAGGAAAGGAATTGTACGCAATGAATCCTAACTTTACGCCAGCATTAAATATTATGGGTTATGCTTACATGCAAAAAGATGAGATGGACTTAGCTAAAGAAACTTTTCAAGAGCAAGTAAGAAGACAGGCTGGAAAAGCAAATCCTTATGATTCTTTGGGAGATTATTATTTAGAAGTTAATGATAACGCTATGGCGTTAAAATACTTTGAACAATCTGCAAAGATGGGATTAAAAGCAAGTGAGTCAAAAGTTGATAGTCTTAAATTAATTTTATAATAATAAAGGAGAGAAAAATGGCAATAGTAAATAAGAAAAACTTTAATGAGTTTGATGAATTAAGAGAGCCAGATAAAGCAAGGATTGAGTTGTTAAATTTTCCTGCTGGAACAGTAGGAAGATTTACTTTGCAACCTGGATGGAAATGGACAGAAAGTGTAGGTCCAATAGCAGGTACTAAAACTTGTCAAGCACCTCATTTAGGGCTCGTTATTAAAGGAAGTTTGACTATTTTTGGTGACGATAATTCAGAAGAGACATTTGAAGCTGGAGATGCATACCAAATTCTTCCAGGCCATACTGCACAGGTTAATGGTGATGAGGAGACTGTATGTTTTGAGTTTGATTCATCCACAGCTCAATCATATGCTAAATAGATACAGTTTAACTTATTAAAAAAAGAGCGTAGAGTTTTTTATATTTCTACGCTCTTTTAATATGTTTGATTAAATTCTGCAAAATAAAGGAAATAAATTGTCAGAAAATTACCAAGTTTTAGCTCTTAAATGGCGTCCAAAACAATTCAAAGATGTTGTTGGTCAAGAACACATTACCGCTACACTTCAAAAGGCTTTTGAAAAAAATCGAATTGCCCAAGCATTTTTATTTGCTGGACCAAGAGGAGTAGGTAAAACAACAACAGCTCGTCTAGTAGCTATGTCTTTAAATGGTGCAGATACACCAACTACAGACTATGATTTAAAATCTGAGTCTGTTTTAGATATTATTGATGGAAAATCTATGGATGTGATTGAGATTGATGGAGCCTCAAATAGAGGAATTGATGAAATACGCGAATTGCGAGAAAATATCAAATTTATGCCTGTTTCTGGCAAGTTTAAGGTTGTTATCATTGATGAGGTTCATATGCTTACTACACAAGCATTTAATGCTTTATTAAAGACATTAGAAGAACCTCCTCAGCATGTCAAATTTATTTTGGCAACTACAGATGTACATAAAGTACCGCAAACGATTATTTCAAGATGTCAAAGATTCGATTTTTTACCACTTTCAAACACTACAATAAGTGATAGATTAAAATATATTACGGAAAGTGAAAACCAATCAATTGATGAGAAGTCGTTATCAATGATTGCCTCAAAATCAGAAGGAAGTATGCGAGACGCATTAAGTTATTTAGATCAAGTCCTTGTGCTAGGAAATGACATCACTTTTGATATTGTACAGGATTTGCTTGGAGTAGTTCCTCATGAAATTTTGTTTAGTATCTCCGATGCTTTGCATGATAGAGATGGAGATAAACTCATGGCTGATTTAGAGGTTATTAGGAATAAAGGTTATATAGTTGAGGATTTATTAAAAGATCTTCTTCTGCATTTCAGAAATTTATCTGTATTGAATTTTAAAAACGGATTAAAGCTTGCAGGGGTAGATTCGGAACTTTCTAAAAAATATAATCAATTAAACTACACTTGGAGTCATAAAGATATAATTAGACTATCTAATAATTTTTCAACACTTTATGCTTCAATACGACAATACTCTGATCAATATTTGTTATTAGAAATGAATTTGATCAAGCTCTTAGAATTTGATTCAAGCGTTGATATTGAAGAATTTTTAAAAAAAGAAATTTTACAGGATCAGCAGGTAGAAACTCCAAAAGCAAAAACGGAAAATAATGTTCCTGATGTAACATCTAAAAAAAAAGAGAAAAAAATAGACTTAAATGAAGAATTATTGAGAAATAATTGGAATCAAATCGTTAACGAAGTTTCAAAAAAAAGGGGATCAATTGGAGCGCAGTTATCGGGATGTATCCTTGGAGATTTAAAAGGTAGCAATCTTGAGGTGATTTCTTATGATAACTCCGAATTTAATCAAAAGCTATTACAGGAAGGTTTGGAGCTTGTAAAGTCAATTATTAATGAAAAGTACGGCTCCAATATTAATGTTAGCTTGGTGGTTGATACTGAGGTTGAAAAAATTGAAGATAACAAAGATGAAAAAGTTAATGAAGATGATATTGTATCTTTATTTGATGGAAAGGATATGTTGTAATGTTTGGAAATATGAAAGAAATGCTTAAACAAGCTCAAAATATGAAATCTCAAATGAAGAAAATTAAGAAAGAGTTAGAGAGCATAGAAGTAGAAGGAGTATCTGCTAATGGGGCATGTAAGGTTACTATGACAGCAGATATGAAAACTCAAAATGTAGAAATTGATGAAACGCTTTTAAGTAGCGAAGCTTATGTAATTGAAAATGCAATAAAGGTTGCTGTAAATAAAGCACTAGAAGATGCTAAAGATACATCAGCTAAAAAGTTAAAAGCTGTAACTGGCGGGTTAACTGATGGATTACCAGGATTTTAATGGCAAATGCTACAAAATATATTGAAGTATTAATTGATTCTTTGACCAAGTTTCCCGGAATTGGAAGAAAAGGAGCAGAAAGAATAGCATATTTTATCGTAAAGTCCGATAAGTCATTGGGCAAAAATTTAATTGGCGCCTTAAAAGAGGTTGATGAAAAACTTGATATTTGTCCAGATACAGGTATGGTGTTACTTAAAGGCGAAGAATCTCCATTAAGCAGTGACGCTAGAAATTCTGAAATTTTATGTGTAGTTGAAAATATGGAAGATGTTATTAAAATTGAAAACACCAACAGTTTCGATGGATTATATCATGTGCTTGGTGGAGCTATTTCTCCATTAGATGGTATTGGTCCATCAGATCTATCTTTTGACAAGCTTTTAAAAAGAATTAATTCAGGATTAAAAGAAGTTATCATTGCAACTAATCCTAGTACGTCTGGAAATGCCACTGCGCTTTATCTCGAAAAAATTTTAAAAGATAAGAACGTTGAACTATCCCGGCTTGCTGTTGGTTTGCCGGTTGGTAGTAATTTGGAATATATTGACGACAAAACTATTTCTTCAGCTATTTCAGGAAGGGTGAAGTTAAGTTGAAATTTTTTCTCAATTTCCTTACTTATTCTAGGATTCTGCTAACCCCATTAATCATTTACTTAATTTTAAATGACAATTTTCTTTATGCAGGTATAATCTTTGCATATTGCAGTTTTAGCGATGTTGCGGACGGTAAAATTGCTAGAAAATATGATTTGGTTTCAGGTCACGGTAATTATATGGATCCATTGGCTGATAAAGTTTTAATGATAGGAGCATTATCAGCGCTATTAGCATTAGATACAATACAGCTATCGCCTTACATAATCATAATTGGTAGAGATATAATTATTACAATATATAGAAACTATCTGATTGCGAAGAATAAACCGCTTGAAACATCAAAATTTGGAAAGCTAAAAACAGTGTTTCAGCACGGTATGGTTTTAATAATATTGCTTGTAAATCCATCACAAGGTATGGTTGATCTTATTGTCAATATTAATGCAATCTATGCCGCTGCAACTGGAATTCATTATTTTGTTAAAAATGGATTTTAGTAAAGGATTTAATGTTCAGCTTGCCACATTATTTGGCATTGGAAGAATTCCCGGAGGAGGTACCTGGGCTTCCCTTATAGTTTTGCTTATTGCATTATATGAACAAAACGCAGAAACAGCTTCTTTTCTAGCATTTTTTACTTTAATTATCGGTCCAGTTGCTTATAGAAAGCTTTCCGCTCTTGTTGAATCTGAAGATCCCAAAGAATATGTTTTAGATGAGGTTATAGGAATGGGTATTGCTATTTCTGGTGTCTATATATTTACAAGCATATTTGATCAGCTTTCGTTTAATCTTATAGAATCTCTTTCCGCAACAAGTGAGCTTTTCATATTAACATTTATAGTTTTTAGATTTTTTGATATTTCTAAGATTGGTCCAGTCGGATGGGTTGAAAATAATCCAAAGGAAAAAGCATACAATAGGGTTATAGGAGATGATATTATGGCCGCACTTTTGTCTATAATTGTTGTAATAATTTTTTTAAGTGTTAAGTTATGGATACTGTAATGAGAGTTGGAATTATAACAATTGGAAATGAGTTATTAAGTGGTTTTACGGTAGATCGTAACGCTGCTTGGATAGGACAACAACTGCTTTCTTCAGGAATTAAAGTTAATGTTCATCACACTATACCAGATGATATTGGTATAATTTATGATACACTCGAATATCAATGTAAAGAATGGGGGTGTGATCAAATTATTGTTACAGGAGGTCTTGGACCAACTGTAGATGATATTACAGTAGCTGCATTTCTTGAGTATTTTGATGACTCGCATGAATTTGATAAAG
>JAYPYG010000033.1:0-9036 GCA_038280095.1 Fidelibacterota bacterium
CTAACCTTTATCGCATCTCATGCACCTTTGTATGTTTAATCCTATTTAGTTAAGTAAATTATTTCCCATGTAGGGTGTAGCAGTATCAAATGTTTACATCCGTCAAGAAGCACTCTTAAATATCCTTTCCTAGCGCTTTTAATAGTTCCTTTTTTTGGTACACCACTGCCTTTGTATATAATTCTTCCACCTCTTTTTGCTGGTACATTGTAATATTTTCTAATCCATTCCATAATCCTATTTAGTTAAGTTGTTTTTATTCAATTTCATTTAAATATTCTTCATAAAGTTTTTTGTTTTCTGAGTCTTTTAACTCACATTCTCCACGTTGTAATACAGGGCAGTCTATATCACAACCCCAAGTCATGCCATATTTTTCACATTCGGTAGCTCCCTTGAATCCTTTACCCATAGGTTCCGTTACTTCAATTTCATGTAAAATATCACTAAATAAATGTTTCATTCTATGCTTTGTTTTAAGTTGTGCAGTTCCATACATTACCAATTACCTTTATGCTATTTGCGGTAAATTCCCATTGATTGTTAAATATTGGGTTTTCTACTGTAAATGTCTTTTTTCCTTCTATTATTTCCTTTTTACTAAGGGAAAGAAAAATCCAATTCTCAACTTTATCTGTATTAAAGTTAATTTGACATATATCACCTTTATATATTTTTTTGCCATTATTATCAATTATACCTGTGTACAACTCAGCATCTCCCCATAAATCCTTATTTGAGTTATCTAACCCTTCCTTACTATCTGAATAGTAGTAACGATTTTCTTTTTTATTATAAATTCTAAAGTTTATATAGCGCATAATCTTTTTTGTTAAGTTCTTCGTTTTTTTATTACAACTCATTCTTTTTATCTATAAATAAAAGTAGCTTTAACCATTTAGGAAGTTCGCCCGATGGCTTTAATGCATGGCGTATGCTGTTATGTGTCATGCCTACAATCTCAGCTACTTGTTTGTATGAGATATTATGTTTTTTTAGTATTTTTTTTAAGTGTTCTAATTCTGTCATTTATTTTGCCCTTCTTATTAATCGACCGTATGATACGACCGCTATAAATTTAAAGTTTCTACTGTTACTATCTTCGTATAGCCTATAAGGTTTATAAGCGTATGTATTTTGTTTCATCCAATCATTTACCTTTTTTATAACGCCTTCTCTACTTTCTGATCTAAATGTCTTAGTAGCTTCTATCTTATAATTAAATAGGTTTATATATGTTATTTTTAAAGAATCACCCTTCCATGTGTAATTCATATCTTCAAATTCAAGATGAATACCTTCTCTTAAATCTGTAAATATTGATTTAGTTTGTGCGTTTAGTGCTGGTGATATAATTAGTGTTAGTAATATTATTTTTTTCATTGATTTTTATTTTGTGTTATTTCGTTAAATTCATCATCTAATAAAGGAGCGTTTTTAATCTCGTGCATTAAAAAAACTATTGTTATTAAATATAGTGCTAATATTATTTCCATAATTCTATTTTATTTAAAAAGGCGCTAAATCATCGTTTAATAATTTACTTTCAGTAGTCCAATTATTGAACTTCAATCTTTTTTTATCAAACTCTAATAATTTCGTTCCTATTGCCCCATCTTTGTTTTTTGATATAATCACTTCGCACATCCTCGCCGTACTATCACCCGATTCAGTTGTATTAATGCCATAGTATTCCGGTCGATATAAAAACATAACTACATCCGCATCTTGTTCTATTTGCCCCGAATCTCTTAAATCACTTAATTGCGGTCGCTTATCTCCCCCCCTTTGCTCTACCGCCCTAGATAATTGGGCTAATGCTATTACTGGAATGTCTAATTCTTTTGCTACTACCTTACACATCCTACTTACTTTTGCGATTTCCTGCTCTCTATTATTTCCTTTTGAAAGTAATAGCTGCAAATAATCTATAAATAAAGCTTTTATATTATACTTTTGTTTTAATACTCTCGCCTTTGCCCTTAATTGGCTATCTGTCATTGTAAGTGTATCATCAATGTAAATTCCGTATTGAGACAACTCAGCCGCCCCATTAAGCATGCGTTGTAATTCATCGTCATTTAACGATGCGTTTAATAGCTTTTCGGATTCTACCCCCGATACTTGAGATAGCAATCTAAATCCTAGAGATTCGGGAGATGTCTCTAAACTCAAGATAGCTGTATCTTGTTTCTCTCTCGCCATCCTTCGCATTATCTCTAAGGCTAATGCAGTCTTACCCATTGAAGGTCTAGCCGCTATCACATAAAATTTACCGTTTTGAAAACCATTTGTAACATAATCTATATTTAACCCCGATTTAATGCCTATACTTTTTTGCGTTTTCATTCTTTCGGATATAGACTCCACTACGTTCATTATAGTATCGTGTATGTCGTGCGTAGTGCCATCTTGATTCGAATTTACATTAAATACCGCTTCTTGGGCTTGGTCTAGTACATCGTATGTATCTGAGGAATTATCATAGCATTTTTCTAAGATTTCGTTCGCTTCTTTTATTAAATTCCTTTTTATTTTTTTCTCGATTAATATCTGACAATAATATTCAATGCTACCAGGAGCGGCTAACTTTGTTAAATCACTTAAAAATGTACTTTGCCCTTCGTTTAATTGTCCGTTTTTTTTAAGTTCATTTTCAAGAGTTAGTAAGTCAATAGGATTGTTATTTTCGTATAATGAAAAAATACATTTAAAAATGATTAAATTATAAGGCGTATAAAAATCATCTTCCGAGAGCATCCCGAATACAATAGTAGGAGATTGCCGATCTACTAGCATCGTTCCTAAGATTGATTCCTCAATCTCTACGGCTTGTGGTGGTATTCTTTTTAATTGGTTCATTTTATCCTGCTTTTTTGTAGATAAAGCGTATTAAGTTTATCCTATGTTGTGTGTAATGCTATTACACCGCTTCGTATGTCTTTTCAAATATATCAGGCTTACAAGGGTAAAATTCTCCATTTACACCTTTTATTATCCAATCGCCTGTATTAGCCACCATATCCCCTTCAAGAGTTGGTATTATTATTCCACCATCTAACCCTTTTCTTGCCTTACCCTCCGTAAAGTCTATACATTTTCGCTGAGAGTCAGTAGTAAATCTTAATTCTTCTGCTTCAATTATTACTGGTTTTTTTCTAAATTTTGCCATTATTTCAATTTTAAGTTATTACTAAATTTACCGCACTACACACAACACCACCTATACGCCATACAAGTACAGGCGTATAGCCAAGTCCGTTGGAGAAGAATTATTTCTTATTATTTATTTGTAACGATATAATAGCTAACCACATTACTATTACCCACAAAGGAATTATTATCTGCATTGTTTCCATAATTTTAAATTAGTTCATTAATCTTTGAAATCTTCATGTACATATTCATTTTCTAAAAAATCGCACAATCTATCAAAAGACTTTTCTACATTTTCATATAAAAAAGCGTTTTCATTAAACGGAAATTTATCATTTAACCCTACTATTACATCCTCTATATGTGGAGGGTCTATCATATCTCCTTTAAAATAAGTAATCTCTTTTATCTTATGATGTTGGGAAGAGTGTAATTCTAAAGCGCTTTCTAAGGAATTTAAAAACTCTATAACTAATCTTTTTTTTTCTGCTTTCATAAACCAAGATTATAAATTTTAGTTATAATCGCTTTTAAAATAATCTGTATATCTGTATCATTTTTTATAATGCTATCGTAAAGAAAATTAATACATTTTTTTTCATCCTCGATTATACTTTCGGGTATTTGATTCGAAAAAAACTCTACGCTTGTTAAAATAAAACTTCCTAGTTTATTTAAGAGATTATAATCTAAAGACTCCTCTAACTTAGAGAGCATCTTAACATCACCCCGCTTTATTTCTTCAATTAATAAATCTAATCTTTCGTGCAATTCCATATTTTTTTATATGTGTTAATGTTTTTTTAAAAGACTCTAGCACCTTCCAATGCTAGAGAATAGGTCATCTTTCAACTACTCAAAACAATATGTATCTAAGCTTTCAATCGTCATTTCAATGTTATCAATTACTTCCTGTAACTCATCTGTCTTTTCTTGAAAAATTTCTCCACGTTCTGAATCTTGCCATTTTTGCGATCTTTCATCAAAAATAATTTCTCGCTCTTCTAGCTTGTTTTCAAGGTTTAATTTAATGTTTTCAAGTTGTTTTTTAATATTTTTCATTTTGCTTAGTTGTTAATGTCTGATATAAAGATAGTGATATATTAAACACTATGCAAGTAATAAATAAAGTTTTTTTTTATACATCTTTAATTTTAATAATCACGCCTTGATCTTTTCGGGTTTTTGCTTTTAACCAATGTAATCTCAATTCAATTAATACATTCGGCGAATCGTTTATAATTACGCCATTGGATTCTAAAGCATCTCCAATAAATTTAAAGCTTGCACCTATATTGTCAAAATCCATCGGAGAGGTGCTTACCCTTGTAAATGATACCTTAACTTTGCCCTTATGTTTTTTAGGCTTTTTTGAAGCTATAAGCCAAACCCAATCTTTTTTTATAGATTGATATTTAGCCCAATGTAAATTAACTATTCCGCCCCTGCCATTTAATCCAGGTGGCAATTCGTCAATCTTTATAATTTGAACCATATTTATCTATAATGTTTTTTTTAAAATATTCTATCAAAATAGTTGCAAATAATATAAATACAAATAATTCAGCTACCATATTTAAAGATTCACTTAACATTACTAACCAATTTAGCTATATATTTATAATCGGGATGCTCTTTGCAATCAGGCAATTTTTCAATGATATAAGAAAAAAACCTATATATTGGGTCTTTTGACATATATTGTGTAAAATTTATGTATTCTCTTTTGTAATCTTCATATTCCATAAATTCATTTGTATGTACATTATAAGCATGTATAATTGTAGCATGATCTCTGTTCCCTAATAATGTTCCTATTTTTTTATAGCTAATTTTTTTATGATCTCTTAAATAAGCTACAATCTTCGATCTAATTTTTATAAAATCACTAGTTCTATTATTGCTTATAATCATATTAAATGACATATCAAAAAATTTAGCTATCATTATTTTTTCAGCATTTCTCATAGCTTTTCAAATAATGCCTTAAAAGCCATGCCTATTAAAGCGTTTACGATTATCATTCCAATTATAATGAGTGTTATTTGTAGTGCCATTGTTTTAATTTTATTGTTAATAATAAATATATCTTTCTTCTAAAGAATCAATCTGAGATTGTGTTAATAGTAATTTTTGTTTTTTTAGTTCTTGATCGAATTCTTTTTGAAATGAGTTAGTAGGATATATTTGACCATCTAATTCATTTATACATTCGGTATCTAAAACTATATTCCCTTTATCTTTGAATAGCTTGCATGTAAAGAGAGTAGGCTTTCCGTTTGTGTATTTTTTTATAGATACTGTCATTTTTTTAGAGTTCATTTTATCCTGTTTATTTGTAGATAAAGCGTAATGCGTTTATCCTATGTTGTGTGCAATTAAAAAAGCCGAGCCTGTACGCTTGGTTTATAACTTGCATCATATCTACTGTTTTTACCTTTTGGATAGTCGCAAATTTCATATTTTAAGCAACTACGCCAGTATCTCTTTTGCTTTTTAGTTCCTGTAAAGTTTATGTAACGGTGTTTACTACTTCTAAACTTTCTATTTTTTGTGTAATCTATGTTTTTATCATAATGCCTACTATGAGTTCCATCTTCGCTACCTATATCAGTCCTTTCTTTAGTTGCTCCTGTGTAAGTCCAATTAGTAGCTTGGTATATGTAGCCATTATGATTTTGAGCAGTATCAGCATAAGAGACAATTATCAATGGTGGTAATGCTTTTAGGCTTTGAGCCACAAAAAAAGAAAGTGTATTTCTAGGTAGTCCATCATTTACACAAAGTCTATTGAGTTCATAAACATAGTCTCTATTTTCAACACCACAAACACCATCACATAAACTTGGAGATGCAGGCTTACCATAAGTAATAACACCTTGCATTATATTGTTTTCATCATATAACCCGAAAGCAAAAGAAATACTCGGTATTCTTTTTGCATAATGCTTGTGTAGTAACCAATCGTAAGTTTGGTTACTATTAATACTTAAAATATGAAATTTGCTTTTGCTCATTCGTATCTTTTTTAACTGTTCACTTTGTCACACAACACCGTATAAAAAACATTAAAACGATTTTTTATACCTGTACGTTATGTGTCATTATTCCCATATCCATTCCCATATCCATTCCTTGTATTCTATCCAGTGCATTATTTGTAATACTACTGCCCATATTAACCACGCTGCAAGCCCAATTAATATCCCCATTCCAAGTGAAGCAATTCCTATCGCTACGCTACCAAGCCACGCTATCCAATAAACAACGCACCCAAAATTTAACCAAATGTCCATAAGTAAATTCATATTCTAAAATTTTAAATTACACATAATAAAGTGTACGTTAATTAGCTAGTTTTTTATATATCAAAGTTAATCCGTTTTCTTTTGCAAATTGTTGCATCATTGCTTTACCTTTTGGTGAGCAATTTATAACCAAGTAAACGTTTTTCTTTTCAGTTGGTAAAGCCATTATTTTAACTTTATTAACCTTTCGGGTAACGGTTCCTGCTGTACGCTCGTTGTAGTTGTTATCTAATACTATTTTATTTGCGTTTGAAAATCTAATGTTTGAAAGTGCCATGTTTTTTTTATTTAGTTGTTAATGTCTTTTTTAAGATAGTGATATCTAAAACACTATGCAAGTAATAAATCAAGTTTTTTTATTTTTTAGTTCCAATATATTTGTAATTTGGTCTTATGGAGTTATCTGAACCGCTTAGTTTACGGCTCAGTTCACTCCACTTTATTTGATCTTTACTCATATTAATTCAGAATATTTAGCCTCAAAATGATTATAACCATCGTTTGTTAGATGCTCTATTTTGTATTTATTATCTGATATTTTTATAACTCTTGATTCAAAGTTCAAGGAACCATCTTCATTTATCATAAAAATTCCAGTTAATCCATTTATTCTTATTGCTTTAGGAACATAAAGACCAGAGTTAATTCCTTGAAATAAGTTTATCGCTGTTAAACATTTATCAATATTATCATGTGTAATTTCGCCAGTCCATTGAGTTTGCTTAACTGTTTTAAGTGCTTTAACTCTTACATTGTTATCTTTTGTGTTTGCTAATTTCATTGTCTTATTGTCTTGAGTTGTTAATGTCTGATATAAAGATAGTGAACTTTTAAACACTATGCAATAGATAAATCAAATTTTTTTTTAAATCTTTTAGCCCTTTCAAAAACTAAAAGATAAACATGAAAAAAAAACGGTTTAACTTTCACATTAAACCGCTTAACTTGGGATAAATTACACTATATCTGTAATAATCATTAAACTATCATCTAACAACTCTAAAGAGTTAAATTCATCTTTACTTAATTTATTAATTTTTAATTCAATCTTTACGTTATATAATTCGCCTATTTCTTTTTTTAGATCTTCCTCTTTTTTACCCTTCAAATATATAGGCTTATCTTTTGTGCCTTCCTCTATCTTAAATGTATCTCCTTCATGCTCCCAATATAATTTTTTTATACCAATCATTTCATTTTGAAACATCGTATAAGATTCGTTTATATTTTTACGAATGTTTGCTAGTTTCATCCGTAAACTACCTTTTATTTTTTGTGGTGGTATAGAGTTTATACCATTAATTAATTGTTCTATCTCGTAATTTGTTACTTTCATATAAAGTTCATTATTTCGTTTTCTAGTAAATCTTTGTCTAAGTTAGGAATTAGCCATTTAATAATCACATCTATCACTCGATTATAAAGTTGCTCAAATTCTTCTTGACCCATTTTATCGAATGAAATTGATTTAGGTATATATTGATCGTTTCCTTTCAAATCTTTGTAATGTTGATACCATCCGGCACGCTTTATTAGTTCTGCTCTTAGTAAATCTTCCGTTGGGAAATGGCTTTCAAATTCAATAGGCATATTATCAAAAGCTAAATGTATAAGGGCAAAAAATTTTCGATGAAATAATAAATTACGCTGATTTAAAGATTGACATTTAAAAACTTCGCCTATCCCTAGTTTATCAAATTTTTCTTTATCTTCATCCGTTGCTGGAATTACCCCGATGTTAGTTTTTACTAAATTAAATTTCATAGTTCATTTTATCCTATTTATTTGCAGATAAAGCGTATTACGTTTATCCTATGTTGTGCTTAATACGGTAACTAATAAAGGTATGGGTAATAAGTTTGCAAGCTATCTTTTTTTATTTCTTCGTAAATAATATTGCCATTCCAAGCAGTCGGTACAAACTCTTGCCTGCAATATAATTTTATACCTGTATTTCTAAGTTCAGAAATTACATCTTCCATTTCTTCATCACTCATATTATTTGCGCTTTTTATATTTTTGCTAACGAAATCTGCAACTTGCAAACGCTGTTGTTCATCGCATACATAACAACGCGTTTTTTTATCCGAGCAAGAAAAAAGTACTAAGCACAACAATATATAAAGCGCATAGCTTTTAAGTGTTTTAATTGTTTTCATTTTATATCTATTTAAGTTGTTTATAATTCAATGTTTCGTACCGTTTAGGTCGCTACGACACCTTATAAAAAGCGTTGTAAACAATTAAATACTACTTCATTGCTAGTATTACAAAACCTTCTTTTAGTCCGTATTGCTCAGCGTCTCGAAGTATGTATAAAATTGTTCTGTTGCATTCTCTACCCGTATAAGTTCCGTAATCAAATTCAAGAAGTCTCAAAGTATCTCCTACTTTGTAATTTCTATCGTCTTTCCTTAGTTCAAAGGTTTTGTTTCCCTTCCATACTTCCTCGAAGTATTGTGGTAGTATTTTAAGTTTGTGTTCCATATTCCGTATTTAAAAGATTTACAACAATGTTTAATGCTACTCATACAATTCTATTATATAATCTCTGTTAAGCCTTATCTTTCTT
>JAYPYG010000078.1:0-1604 GCA_038280095.1 Fidelibacterota bacterium
CAACAAAATTATCGTATTTTAAGTCATTGGCAGATTATTCGTTTGAAAATGTATCACTACAATTTAGTATTCCATTAAATTTATAACGACAACATGTTAAGTATTTATTATTTTTTTAATCTGCTGATTCTACTAGTGTGCTACCCAATTATAAGTGCACAATTAAAGGATATTCGAGAAAATGTTCCTGTGCTTGAAGCACCTACTGATGTTCAAGGTGAAGAGAATGTTGGGAGTGAAAAAAATAAACATATCGTATTTATTGGCGAAAGCACCATGGTAGCCCTAGGAATGCCTTCACATAAAGATGCATTCGCTGGAACCTTTGCTAGAAATATAGCTAATGTAACCAATACCAATATTTCATGGAGGGTGTATGCCAAAAACGGAATTACTGCTGAAAGAGTTCATTCAAAGCTTTTAAAGCAAATAAATGATGAGCAGGTGGATTTATTTGTAGTTGGTTTAGGTGGGAACGATTCATTTCGCTTTACACCACCGTGGAAGTGGAGAAAAGAAATGGAAAATATTATTAACTACTTACAAAGTAACTTTTCATCTGCAAAGATTGTGGTTATTAATATGCCTCCAACAAGAGAATTTCCTATTTTTTCAAAGTTGATGCGTTTCATTGTTGGAAATATGACAGATATCTTAAGAGCAAAGTTGAGAGGAATTGAAGGGGGTAACGTTCTTTATCTTGATAATAAAATTACCTTAAATCAATTCTTAGATATCTCTAGTGATACACAATTAACTGTAGATGATTTTTTTGAAACAGATCGATTGCACCCATCGTTATATACTTATCAGCTTTGGGCAACAAGTAGCGTAAATGATATTTTTGAAAAAGAGTTTATAAAAAAAGAGGGACCATAAAGTCCCTCAATTTTTAAGCTTTAGATGATTTAGAAGCTATAGCCAACTTCAATCCAAAGATTATTTGCCTTTTCACCGTCTAGATCTTTTAATCCCATATAATATCCAATGTTAAGACCTAAATTTTCTCTTAATGGAATAGATCCATTTAAGAATAATCCATAGTCGCTTTCAGACTCATTATCTTCATCTAAGGTCAAGCCCATAAATTTTATTTTGGTGCTATAAATATTAGCATAAATCAAACCTGTTGAAAGACCAAAGGATTCAGATTGCATTAAAGAGTAAGACGTCCATAATTCAAGCGCATCTCCTTTAAGTTCTGCAGTAGCTTCAATTCCAGATTCTTCATCTTGAAAATCATATTTACCACCACGAACTGATAACCCAGCTCCTGCTGACCATTTTTCATTGATGGTATATGATCCGCCAATGCTCAAACCAGAAATTCTTCCATCAGAATCACTTGAACCAGCAGAAGTTAATCCACCGTAAATTCCCCATGGACTACTCGAAGCTTCTTGTGCAATTGAAAATGAAAGTAAAGCAACTACTATAAGTAATGTTTTTTTCATATTTTTCTCCTTATTAGTAAACTCAAATACTTTATAATTAAATTCTAAGAAGAACAACAAAATATTTAAAATGCCTGAAATATCAGAAGTAAGATTAACAGCTCAATTTGTTACTGAAGCTAACAAAAATCGCACTATTCAAGATGTCAT
>JAYPYG010000079.1:0-1561 GCA_038280095.1 Fidelibacterota bacterium
TGCTTATATCAGCTAAATTAGCAAAGGGTTCATTTACTGGCTTCATATACTTTTTCTCTTGACCAAACATATCTGCTAAATCGTTAATGGATATATTTTTTCCAGAACCAATATTTATAACTTCTCCTCTGCCAACTTTTAAAGACTTACTTGCTAAAATATTGGCGTTGATAACATCTTTTACATAAGTGAAATCTCTTCTTTGAGAACCATCTCCATTAATAGTAAGTGGTTTTCCCTCCAAAATCTGATTTATAAAAATACCTACAACCGTAGCGTATGCTCCTCCAAGGTTCTGCCTTTCCCCATACACATTAAAATATCTTAAAGACACAGTTTCTAATCCATAAACCTCTGAGAACATTTTACAACACAATTCACCATAATACTTTTGATTTGCATAAGGTGAAATTGGATTAACAGGATCACTTTCTTTTGAAGGTAAAGTATCAGTGGGACCGTAGGCTGATGATGATGCACTATAAACAAGCCTTCTCACTTTTACATCTGTAGCAGCTTTAAGAACATTCATTAATCCTAAAGTATTGTTTACTTCATATTTTAAAGGGTCAATAATCGAAGGCTGTACTCTTGCTAAAGCGGCACAATGAAAAATTGTATCTACATTTTCAAAAATTCCTTTTAGCGTATTAATGTTATCAAAAATTGATATATCTATCTTATGATAAACTGCTTCATCGTTACAGTTTTCTTTTTTTCCTGAACTAAAATTGTCGATGACGTGAACTTCATTGCCTGCTAAAATTAATTGATCAACAAGGTTCGAACCTATAAAACCTGCTCCTCCTGTAACAAGCATCTTCATACGGTATTTTGAATAGAGCCTATGATGAACTCAATATCTTTTTCACTTAAATATGGATGCATTGGCAAACTTACAATTGAGTTAGAAAGAGATTCGGAAACTGATAAATCTCCTATACCATATCCTAAGCAACTAAAAGCTTTCATTAAATGAATAGGATTCTTGTAGTAAATCACAGATGGAATATTATTTGAGTTTAATCTTTCAATTAATTCATTTCTTTTATCATTTGAACCTAACACTATTGAAAAAAGTGCATGCGCAGATTGATAGCATTCTGGATGATGTTGTGCATTATTTAAATATTTTCGATAATTGGCATCAATGATATTTCTTTTTTCAAGTTCTTCGTCAAAAATAGTCAGCTTTTCTAGTACAACTGCAGCTTGAATACTATCAAATCTTCCATTTAGGCCAATTCTTTCGCTATTATACCGATCCGATTTAGTTCCATGAATTCTAATAGCTTTACATTCCTCTGCTAAACTATCATCATTGGTGAAGATTGCTCCACCATCACCATAACATCCAAGAGGTTTAGCTGGATAAAATGATGTTGCAGCGATGTCCCCAAAAGTACCAACCTTTTTTTCTCTAATGGAGCCTCCAAAACTTTGAGCAGCGTCCTCAATGACTTTCAAATTATATTTTTTAGCAATTTTATCAATTAGCCTATATCGTGCAGGCAATCCAAATAAATCAACAGGAATAATTGCTTTTGGTTTGAGCTTTCCT
>JAYPYG010000080.1:0-1557 GCA_038280095.1 Fidelibacterota bacterium
GGGTTCAATGAGTCTGATTCGGTTACAACGTTTTGTGCAAATAATGCACTTATTAATATTATTAAACTAAAATAGTTTTTCATTTTTTCTCCTAAATGATTTGTTAAAACTTTGAATATGATATCATATGTTGATATCAGCTTTTGAAAGAAAAGTCTATTGTGGCGGAGATTTATTTAAGAAACAAAATATATTAAACGACATGTAATTAGATACATATTGTTTAAAAGTAATATTTTTAAAGTTAATATTTAGAGAAGAAGTCGATGCTTCTGCAAACGATTTGTCACTATTAAACTGGCAAAAGTCACAATTTTCCTTAACCGAATTATAATATGAAGCATGGTCTAATTGTTCATATTCATCTATATGTACATGTAAACTAAGGAAGGCAAAAGAAAGAAGTGATAATGTGATAATAGTTTTTTTCATTTTTGCTTTAAAAATTTATTAAGTTAAGATTATGAAAAATGAAATAACTCTCAAAGCCTTTTTTTTAAGTATTTTCTTGTCAATAATCCTATCATCTGCAATGGTATATTTAGGTCTTTATGCAGGAATGACTATTTCAGCATCAATTCCTGCAGCAATTATGTCAATGGGGATTCTTAGACTTTTTAAAAATTCAAACATATTAGAAAACAATATTGTTCAAACAGCAGCATCTGCTGGTGAATCTTTGGCTGCTGGAGTTATTTTTACTTTACCAGCCTTGTTGCTTATTGGATATTGGGATTCCATAAGCTATTGGGAAGTAACAAAAATTGCTATGGTCGGTGGAATTTTAGGCGCATTATTCACTGTACCACTAAGAAGAGCACTAATATTAAAAGCACAACTTCGATTTCCAGAAGGAGTTGCAACAGCTGCTGTATTAAAAACCGGTCACGAAACAGATGCTAAAAAATCAAAAGAAAGTTTAAAAATGATTGCGTTCTCTGCTTTACTTGGTGGATTTGTAAAGCTCGGTGAATTAGCATTCAGTATTTGGTCTAGTGCTCTTGGTGGAGCAGTAGCAATAAAGGGTGCTATCTTTGGTATGGGAGCAAGCCTATCCCCATCTCTAATTAGTGTTGGTTATATCGTTGGAAGAAACATTGGTATTTTAGTCTTTTCTGGAGGCGTGATTTCATGGGTTGTCGCAATTCCAATATATTCCTACATGTACGGGTTTGAAGGTGAAAATTATTTTGATATTGCTAATGGAATTTGGAATGCAAAAATACGCTATTTAGGAGTTGGAGCTATGGTTGTGGGTGGTATTTGGTCGGTTATTCAACTTGCTAAGCCATTAATTGAAAGCATTCAATTAAGCATTAAAACACTTAAAGAAAGTGCTGATAATCTTTCTTTAGAAGAAAAAGATCTGCCAATCAACTACGTATTTGCGGCAATACTGGCAATGTTAGTTCCAATTTCTCTTACTTACTTTGGAATTATAGGTTCTTGGACATCTGCAATTGTTCTATCATTAGTTATGACAATTTTTGGATTTCTTTTTTCTGCTGTAGCTGCATACATGGCTGGAGTAGTTGGCTCTTCAAACAATCCAATTTC
>JAYPYG010000034.1:0-8331 GCA_038280095.1 Fidelibacterota bacterium
TTTTTAAAAGTCAACAATGATTAATCAAGAACATATTGACTATTTATCAGAAGTAGATAATACCTTAAAGAATATAATTGAAAAAAACAAAATTCCTCACATATCTAAGTCAAAAGACTATGTATTGGATTTATATAAGTACATTATATTTCAACAAATATCTACCAAAGCTGGAAATAGTATATATAGTCGCTTTTTAAAATACTATAAAGCAAACAAAAAAAATATCTCTTCATGGAAAGAGCAAGAATGGAAAAGTATTGGACTATCAAGACAGAAAAAAAATTATATTGAAAACATTTTTATCTTAAAGAATAATATATATGATCTAAAACAAGTGAATGATATAAGCAAAATCTATAAACAACTAATTCAAATTAAAGGAGTTGGGGATTGGACAATTGATATGTTTTTAATTTTCTCAAAAAATAATCTTGATATTTTTCCTGAAGGAGATTTGGCCCTAATTAATGTGATTAAAAAAGAGTATCAAGTTGATTGTAATGACAAAATTAAAGAAATAGCTAATCTCTGGTCCCCATACAAAACTATAGCAACTCTGTATTTGTGGGAGTCACTTAATGATGATTTTCCTAATTAAAAAAGCTCATTTGTAAGACAATGAACTGAACCGCCACTTAAATTAAACTGAGATACGTTAGTAGAATCAAAAATTATGTTATTTGATAAAGCAAAATCTGATATCTGTTTTTGATTTAATTTTTTGCTTCCAATAAAAAGTCCTGGTAATGTTAGACCATTCATTGCTGTTCTAAAACTTAACGATGAATTGATATCTTGATGTTCGATTTCTATCAGTTCCCATTGATTTGCTTTACAAATACTTCTTAAATCATTTATTTCATTATTACTGAATACTTCACGAGCACATATTAGTCCAATGCAATCATATTCATTATTAAAAATAGGAGATATTGAAGTATCTAAATGATAACCGCTTGAATTTATTATGTGAAGATTAGACACATTAAGTTTTTCTGCCATTTGCTCTGCGCCCCTAAGGTTGTTTCTGCATTGACCAGCCAATAATCTATTTTCATTTGGCAGATAGAAGAATTCCCCACCCTCTGCTATACAATCCTCATCAAGAAATGAAACCTTATATTGTAAGTCATTTAAAGTAGAGATAACATATTCTCCTTCATTCATTCTTTCAGAAAGCTTCATATTACACATTACAATATCTTTATTCGTATTACAGAGAAAATGATCACGCATAAAAACAAAGTCATATTTTTTACTTTCTTCAAGTTCAGATTTAAAGGGAATGATTATTGTTTCAAGTGAGTACTTATCAAGCGTTTCGACTAAATTTTTATGTTCTTCATTCAATAG
This sequence comes from Fidelibacterota bacterium, assembly GCA_038280095.1. Lineage (GTDB taxonomy): Bacteria > Fidelibacterota > Marinisomatia > Marinisomatales > Marinisomataceae > Marinisoma. Next base: position 1,357 of record JAYPYG010000034.1, read on the forward strand.
ACCTTGATTAGGTATCGAACCATTGCTCATCATATCATTATCATGATATGCTACTATTCCATCATTCCACCAGCCGTTTTTTGGGAGCGAACTAACAGCAATTGTGATTTTTTTTAAGTCACTCATCTTCAAAAACTTACAATTTTTAAATTAACTTTATAAGATTAAATTATGTTAGTGAACAAAGATATTTTAACAGTAAAAGATTTAAACAAATATTTACCTGCTTTAAAAACAGAGATTGATATTCATTTTCATGAAAAGCTTAAAGAGGGATTATTTAAAGTAGACGCATTAGTAGGATTGAAGAAAATTCCAAGCGAGTCTATTGATTTGATTGTCACTGAACCAGCATTAGACTCTAACAGTGGAATGTCTTATTCATCTTACATTAAGTGGATTGAAGAATGGGTTTCAGAATGTAAAAGAGTTTTAACAGCTAGTGGTTCAATTTATATTATATGTTCTTGGGAGTCTTCGTCCCTTTATCACTCAGTACTTGGAAAAAATTTTATCATACAATCAAGAATTACAGCTGAAAGACAAATCGAAAATACTGAATTATCTCAGTGGAAGAACAAAATATCAGATATTTGGTTCGCTACTAAAACAAATGACTATATTTTTAATCAAAATTATATAGTAAATGGGAAAAATATAAATAACCCTAAACCAGAAGAAATTAAGGATAATCTATGGTTTCATCTTGATTATGAAGAAATAGTACATAGAATAGTTAAGGCAAGTAGTTTTAAGCTAAACTGGATTCTTGATCCATTTATGAATGTGGGAGCGGTCGGAGTTGTTGCTAAAAAAAGAGGTAGAAGATTTATAGGGTTTGAAAACAATCAAGACCAAATTCTTCTTGCTATGAAAACAATTAATGAAAGAGAAAAATAATGCTAAAACAGATTGAAAAAGATATGATGGAGGCACTCAAAAATAAGAATAAGGAAAAAGCAGGAGCGTTGAGGCTTTTAATATCTAAGTGCAAAAATAAAGCTATTGAGGTTGGGCATGAATTATCTGACACTGAGGTTGTAAAAGTGCTTCAAACGGCGGCAAAACAACATAAAGAATCTATTAGAATGTACAAAGAAGGCAATAGAGATGATTTAGTCGAAGCTGAAAAGAATGAATTACAATTTGTAGAATCATATTTACCATCAATGATGAGCGAAGCAGAGGTTAGAAGTTTAGTAGAAAATATTATTTCAGAAGTTGGGGCTTCACAAATGTCAGATTTTGGTAAGGTAATGCCTCAAGTGATGAAAAAGGGTGCAGGAAAAGTAGACGGAAATGTAGCCCAATCTATTGTTAAAGAATTACTTTCTTAAATATGATTATTGATATCCTTTTTTTAATGATATTTCTCATCATGGGTGTATTTGGAATGAGAAAAGGATTTATTGAATCACTTACAGACTTTTTAAATCTTGTGGTAGGAATATCAATTGCATTGTTTTTTTACGTAGATTTATCATTCTTAATCTCTAAATATGTTTCAATTAATTCAACAATTATCATATTCGTCTCTATTGGCGTAATCTTTATAATATCACTTATAATATTAAGGCTTTTAACGAGCTTACTATTATTTTTATTTGATGGAAGCATTTCATCATACAAAATACTAAATATGATTTTCGGCTTTATGTTGGGCATATTTAAAGGCGCATTAAGTTTAGTATTATTTACAGGCATTTTTGAGAAATTCATTTCATTACGGCTATACGAAATTTTATTTGAACAGTCTAAGATTCTTGTTTTACTGGAACCTATCAAAGACTATATTTTTAGTTAATGAGAAGAATAGCACAAGAAACAATAAATAGAGTTTTAGAAGAAGTTGATATCTTTGAGGTTATATCGCAGTATGTTGATTTAAAAAAAAGAGGTAAAAACTACTTTGGGTTGAGTCCATTTAGATCAGAGACAAAGCCGTCATTTAGCGTAGCACCTGATAAAAATATGTGGTACGACTTTGGTTCTGGGCAGGGAGGCAACGCGGTACAATTCCTTATTGAATATGAAAAAATTAGTTTTTCTGAAGCTATACGATCTCTTGCTGAAAAGCATAATATTGAAATAATTGAAGTTGGCGATGAACAACAAAGTAACTTATATGACAAGCTTTACGAAATCCATAATCTTACAAACATATTTTTTATTAATAATTTATCTTCTAATAAGGGAATGAAGGCAAAATCTTATATGCAAGATAGATCTTTTGATGATACCATTCTTAAAAAGTTATCCATTGGTTTTGCTACTGATTCGTGGGATCAGCTTTATAATGAATTAAAAGATAAATTTGATAATGAAGTTATTGAAAAATCTGGTTTATTTTCTAAAGGAAAAATGGGTTATATCGATAGGTTTAGAAATAGAATCATGTTTCCATTTTTTAGTCCCTCTGGAAAAGTGATTGGTTTTAGTGGAAGGAGCTTATCCGACAAGGAAGATGTTAAATATCTTAACTCACCTGAAACATTATTATTTCAAAAAAGTAAGGTTTTTTATGGCTCGTACCAAACAATGCCAGAAATTCGTAAGCAAAACTATGTTCTTTTAGTTGAAGGACAGACAGATTTTTTAAGATTATATGAAAAAGGGTTTACAAATGTGTTAGCAACATCTGGTACCGCATTTTCTTCCAAACATGCAGCAGCTTTAAATAAGTATACTAATCGTGTCATACTTACTTATGATTCAGATAATGCTGGAATTAATGCAGCAATTAGAACTGGATATATTTTAATGCAGAATGGATTTGAGGTTAGAGTGGTTGACTTGCAAGATGGCTTAGATCCTGACGATTTCTTTAAATCTCCAACAAATGACACTTCTTCTTTTAAAAAATTAATTAAAGATGCCGTACATCCCATTAATTATATCATTCACAAAAAAAATATTTTAGAAAAAGGTGCATCTGAAAGATCAAAGTTTTTGAATGAATGTATCGACGAAATAAAAATTATTAAAGATGTTATAATTAGAAATGATCTGATTAAGAGATTATCGACTGAATTAAGTATTACAGAAAGCGAAATACTAAGTAGGTTTAATAGTACTCGAATTAAAAAAACAGTTAATAGTAAATCAGTAGAACATGAAAACACTTCAATTGAACACTATAGCTCAAAAGCTGAAAAAGCCCAATTAGAAATTTTAAAGCTAATAATTCACAATCCCGAACTATCAAAGAATATTCCATCTACTCTTTTTAATAATAAATTATTTTACAATATTTTAAAGTCAATTAAAGATCATATTGGAAAATATTCTAATGTAGCACAATTATTAGAATTTATCGGTTCTAGTCCAGAAGAAAGAAATTTAGTTGCTTTATTAGCTGTTGACAAAATAGAGACAGAAAATCAAAAAATCATTTTGGAAGACTGTATTCAAGCACTTGAGAGGGAGCAAATAAAAAAGCAGGTCTTAGATCTTAGAAATGAAATAAAATTAATTGAAGATTCAGGAAAGTTAGCACCTGAAGCACTTGTTAATAAACTAGTTTCCCTTCTAAGAAGTTTATCTTAAAAAAAAGGCTCTCAAAAAATGAGAGCCTTTTTTTTTATAACTAATAACAATCATTAGAATGAATATGATAAACCAAGTGTATAATTGCGCATCATTTGAGGTTGACCTTTTAAGTCTTTAACATCCCCATCCATTCCATTATCCTCTAAATCAAGTACGTACTCTTCGTCAAGAGCATTAAATATACCAAGATTTAGTTTTACTTTATCTAATTGATATTCAAATAGTAAATTCATCACTGTATGGTCAAGTGATTTCTGCTGAATATCTTTGTATAGATTATCAGGATCATCAAATACATATAATCTACTTGCGGCATCGTCACCGTACTTGAATTGTGCATACATATTTCCAAATCTCTCAACTTCCATAGAAGCTTTTAATCTATTCATGAATGTAGTAACAAGAAATGATTGTTGGCTTTGTGGAGCACCACCAATTTTTGTTCCATCCATGTAAGCGTTTACTGTTGTTAAGTTCGTTGGGTCTGATAGATCCTCAATGTATTGAAAAGTGAAATCACTTGTATTTTCCCAAACATTTTCAGAACCTCTAAGGTCAAACCTTAAAACAGGTATTGGCTGATAAGAAATTGAGTATTCAATTCCTGAGTGAGCCTGATCTTGTCCTTGAATACTTAAGTAAGATCTATCTCCTGAAGCATCAGTTTGTGATACTCTAAGGTCTCTATTTTCCCATAGTGTGTAGTATAAACCAACAGAACCAACAACTTGACCATTTGCAGATTTGAATCTTGTTCCAAAGTCTACAAAAGTAGCTAATTCATTTTCGAAACCAGTATTCATTTGAAAAGCTTCGTCATTGATTAGTTTATCAAGTGTAGGAGTAAGTTGTGTATATCCAACAGTACCAAATAATTGGTATGTGTCATTTAAATTATGACTTGCTCCAGCTTTTACTTGCCATCCTGTAGCTGCGTCAGCTTCTAGAACTGGGTCTTTTTCGCCAACAGCACCACCAAACTTGTCAGTAACTGCGTACTGTGCGGAAGTAATTCCTGCTACAGCAAATGCTGTTGTAGGTCCAGAATTGTAATCATATTGAACATACATTCCTTGCCAATCAATATCTGACACTGTCCAATACTCTTGTCTATCTCCTAAACCTCTATATCTTTGAGCGTCTGTCCATGCATTATCTCCTTTATAAGAATTATAATACACATCAGCACCAAATAAATTTACAATTCTACTTGTGTGCTCAACTTCTGCAGTTCTTACATCAAGACCAATGGTTAGTTTGCTTTCAGGATTTAAATCCATAGAAAGTTTTGACATAACACCTAAGGTATTTTGGTTATTTCTTGAAGATCTACCAGCTACTGGAGTAGCAATACCATAATCTGTTTCTTGTCTTGTGTCTGGATTAGCATTATAATCTACTAACCAGTCCACGTTTACAGTTCCATTAGGACCTTCTAAATAGTCACCAACATCACCAACAATAGTGTATCTGTCTGAGGTAAATCCACCTCCACCACCTTCTCCACCAGAATTATATATTGATGAAGTTACTGTCATTCCATTTGCTAATGTATTATACATATTGAATTGCATAATTGGTTTATTGAAGTAGTTAACTCTTGTAGTCCACTCATCATTTGACCAATTCTCATCGTCAATTCTCATTGGTTGATTTATGTTACCATCAAAAGGTACCCAGCTGGCCCATGCTCTTTTTTGTTTGAAGCCATTAGTAAATTGACCCCAACCATTAGCATTGTAGTCCCAGCCATACTCATCTCTTAAATCATCTTCAGCTACACCATATTCTCTAGCTAAATCGTTACTGTAGTTTGAAATGTAATCAGTGTAGTAAGCCTGACCATGTTTTTGTGGAGCACCTAAGGCAACAAATTCTACTCTATTCTTATCATTAAATTGATAGGAACCCATGAAGTAAAAACCCCATGCTTCGGAGAAAGTACCTTTGGCAACTCTCTGATGTGCTGTTCTTCTTGAAGCAGCTCCAACAAGTGCAAGTTTACCATCCATTAATAACCCACTATTTAATACAACAGCAGTTCTGCTTAATCCATTAGAACCCATCTCTTGTTTAACAGAATAGCTCTTTTCTTGATTTGGATTAAATGAAATAAAGTTTACTACACCACCAAGGTTTGGAACAGCTAAGTTAATTGCTGAAGCACCTTTTTGAATTTGCACTACACTAGCAACATCTGCTAAAACAGACCAGTTAGAGAAGTATAGATTTCCGTTTTCCATATCGTTCATTGGAATACCATTAATAGCGTAAGATGTATATCTGTCATCAAAACCTCTAACAAAAACATTCTCATCATCCCAACCACCACCTTGGTTTACATGAACGTTTGGTTGAGTAGAAAGTGCCTGCGGCAAACCTCTACCACCTAATCTAAAGTCGATCTCACTTTTTAAGAAATCAGTGTAAGGAACAGCAGAATTCTCATTAACTCTGTTAGCAAGAACTTCAACGCCACCTAATGCTACAGCTGATGGACTTAAAGCAAAATTTACTGTTTTTCCAGTCCCACTAACACTTACAGAAACAGATTCAGTAGTATAACCAACTACTGATGCAGTCAATGTGTATGAACCAGATGGAACATCAATTGAATAACCACCACTTAAAGTTGCAGCAGCACCAAGATTTGTTCCTTCAACAATTACGTTAGCTCCTGCTAGCGCTTTACCATCCGCATCAGTCACAGTACCTGACACAGTTCCTTGTGCAAAAACTGCACTAACAGAAAAGGCAAAAACTAAAAGAGCATTTAAAATTGTACGTTTCATAGTTTTATTTTCCCTTATTATTAGTTATCGAGGATTATATATTAATCCCAGTTACATTGCAAATTTGTCATAAATATTTTTAAAAAACAAACTTTTATTGACACCATATGAATTCTAAAAATTCTCTCTTAAACAAACGTTTCTAAAAAATAATTGAATTAAAATTTATGTTTAAGACATTATTTTTCTAAATTAGTTTACTTATATGGAATTTTTAGACTTAAAAACTCAACAAAAACGCATAAGAAAGCCTCTTGAAAAAAGAATTAATAAAATTCTTGATCATGGTGCATATATCATGGGCCCTGAAGTTTTTGAGCTTGAAGAAAAATTAGCTGATTATTGTGGGGTAAAACATGCTATATCCTGCTCATCAGGAACTGATGCACTGCTAATACCTTTAATGGCTTGGGGTATAGGTCCTGGAGATGCTGTGTTTACTACTCCTTTTACCTATGTAGCTACTGCAGAAGTCATTTCTATTATCGGTGCTACACCTATTTTTGTAGATGTATATGAATCAACTTATAATATTGATTGTGATAAGTTAGAAATTGAAATAAATAAAGTTATTGAAGAAGGAAAGCTCAAACCAAAAGCAATTATTCCTGTTGATTTATTTGGATTGCCTGCA
>JAYPYG010000035.1:0-8132 GCA_038280095.1 Fidelibacterota bacterium
ATATTTAAAGTGTGCTACAATTATTTTAATAGCAAAATATCTTTCCAATCATCAGTTAGAAGTTAAAGAAGGCTATATAGTTTTTATACCAATCTTAATTGCACTGTTATCATCATTTTTAATTTTAAATCAGCCAGACTTGGGAACAGCAGTTATTATTTTTGCTCCAGTATTACCTATGATGCTCTGGGCTGGGGTTAATGGTTTTACACTCTTTCTTTTGATAGCTCCAGTAATTACCATTATTGCCGCTTCAAACAATATGATTTTTAATATTTGGGGAGTTTTAATGTTTATTATTTTTATGACTTTTCAAGGAAGTCTTTTGAAAAGAGTTTTGATATATTTTGCAAATATCTTCACTGGCTTATTATTTCCCTTTTTTTGGAATGATTTTTTAAATGGCTATCAAAGACAAAGATTTATTGATTTTTTAAATCCTGATTTAGATCCAATGGGTTCATCATATCATATAATTCAGAGTATAACAGCAATTGGTTCCGGAGGGATGTTCGGAAAAGGATGGGGTCAAGGCTCTCAAACCCAATTAAAATTTCTTCCTGTGCAAGAATCTGATTTTATATTATCAGTTATAGCTGAAGAATTTGGCTTCTTTGGTATAGTTGTTATCATGTTTTTATTCTTTATGCTTATTAAAACTTTATTAGATATTGCTTTTAAATCATCTGACTATTTCTCATCTTTAGTTATAATTGGTTTAACATCAATCTTATTTTCACATATTTTTGTGAATTCAGCTATGACAATTGGTTTAATGCCTGTGAAAGGACTTCCAACTCCGTTTGTTTCAGCAGGAGGTTCTTTTATGCTGCTTTGTTTTATAATGCTTTCATTGGTATCTAATTTGTCAAAAAATTAATTATTATTGGCAGTTGTAGTTTTGATAGTGTTTCGTTAACTTCTTTTGCTCATTATCATGGTTAAAAAAATCTTTTATATAAATAGCGAAATGGAGCCATTTGCGTCGGTTTCAAATTTAGCTAATCTATCTGTAGACATTCCTCTAGGATTACAAGAGCAAGGCAATGATGTAAGATGTTTAATGCCAAAATATGGATTTATCAGTGAAAGAAAATATATTTTAAGAGAGGTCATAAGACTAAAAGAAATTTTATTTAATTATGATGATATTGATTACGAATGTTCTGCTAAAAGTGCTTTTTTACCTAAGTCTCGTTTACAAGTTTATTTTCTAGAAAATGAAGAAAAGTTTGGTGAATTAAATAATTTATTATTCAAATCAAAAAATGGGCGATTTCTTCCTGACAATGATGCCAGATTTGCGTTTTATTCATTAGCTGCAATTAAAATGCTTCCCAATTTATTTTGGTTTCCAAATGTTGTTATTTGTAATGGATGGACATCAGCACTAGTACCATTTTTAATTAAGAAATTAGCAGAAAACGATAAAGATCTTTCAAAAATAAAAACTATTTACCTTACAAATTCATTAAATAAGGATGTTCTTTTTGATTTTTCTAATCTTCCATTTAATGTTGAAACAAAAAAAGAAATAAAATCGTATAATTTAAATCAAATTGGTTGTGCTTATGCAGATGCAACTATTGTAATTGACGATGAAGAGAAAGTAGGTGGTAATATTATGAAGACTAACGTATTTAAGAATTCTAAATCTTGCTCTACAGTTGACTTGACAAAGTCAGATGGAGATTCTTCAGCTCTTTTAGATGAAATTGAAAAAGTTATTAAGGCTTTATAGTTATATGTCCAGATTCATTTTAGATGCCATGAAATTATTAATTTTAATGATTTTCATTACGTCTTGTAGTGAAGAAACAATCATTTACGACGAAATCGAAAATAAAGATTCAACTATACAAACCTCAACTTTACCTCAAACTAATAGCAAGCTCTTTCAAACTTATCCTCAATTAAGTACAAGAGATAAATTATTCTTTGGAAGCATAAAAGAATCTGAAAATTTATACTCATTAGTTCAAATGACTCTTTTTTCTGGAAATATTCCACCGGTAAGTCTTGTTGACCTATTAGCAGATTCAATTCAAGTGGACAGTGCAATGGTTTTCTTTCAAACAGAAGATTCTTTGAGCACTGGATTTGATTTGAGTCTATTTTCTATTACAACAGAGGATGATAGCGTATTTTCAGATTCTTTAAATTTCTATAATCAAGGTGATTTTGTTGATTTTGAATCAAATTCTTTTTTATTAAATGAGATTTATTTATCTCCTGAAGATTTTATTCCAGATTCCACTGGTTTGGATACAGTTAAAATAATGTTCACAGAGGAAAATGGATCACTAGAAAACCTCAAGGAGTATTTTTTAGATACTGAAACATATCCAGCAAGAACTTTTATGCTGAAAGATACTGATAGCATGCTCGATGAATTATTTTCACTTGAAAGCAATGAATCTGTAAATGGTCCAAAAATGCGTGTATGGTATAAGGCAGCTATCGATGAACAAACAACTTTAGATACTTTTATTACCTTCTTTTCACAAAAAGATGTTAATGTGTTTAGCCCACCAGCAATTAATGATGAAGATTTTAATTATATTTCGCTGAACTCAGGCTCGGGTTTAAGATCTATCATTGAATTTGATTTAAATCTTTTAGATACATTATCCAGAAATGAGCTGTTTAAAAATTCTAACTTAGTTCTTGATGTAGAAGACTCAAATCTTCTTGAGGACGATGAATTTTATGTTATTATTAGCGCTATTCAAGATTCAGTGCAAAATTGGAATTTTACTTCACCATTTATTGACACTTCTGAAGGCGGGGAGGACTCTGCTTCTGAAGTTGAAACAAGTTATATCATTGATCCAAACTTTATTGTTTCAAGAAAAATTGAAGATAATCAAGTAAGAATTCCTATTCAGGCATTTTTGCAGGGATATAAAAATGGTCTATTTCAACATAATGAGCTAATGATTTACAGTGCTCCAGTTAACAGTCCATTTGATAAGGTTAATTTAAACTTAAATGCCATTGAGGTGATGTATGTTGAGCCGTAAGTTTTTTATTCTACTGTTTTTAACTTTTGCTTTACCTCAAAATGCAATGAGCGGCTATGGTTTTGGGTCATCTGTTGACAATAGCGATGCTTCATCTGTTGGAGTATCAAACCAGTTGCTACCTTCTTTTAAAGATAATGTTTCTATATCAAATCCTTCTACTTGGCATAATTTATTATTTTCATATTTGAACACTTCAGTTGGTGTTCAAAATGCTAACTTTCAATCTAATAGCAGTACAAATTTTTCACTTTCTTCAGCCAAATTGGTAATACCATGGAAACAAAAAATGGCATTTGGAGTTTCTTTTGAGCCATTTTTATCTAGAGAAGTTGTTATTAATGATACTACAACGACTTCTTTCACTTTTAATGAGGAGGAATTACTATATACCAGATTGAATAGTTCTTCTGGCGGTCCTTCTAAAGCTTCTTTGTCATTTGGTTATAAATTGAACGATTTTGATAGTATTGGAGCTAATTTGAATATTGTATTTGGTTCTTCAAGATATACTAGAAATCTTATAATTGACAATGATAATCATTTGCTCCAATCAAGAGATTATTTTTCAGGAACTATGGTTGATTTATTTTTTTCGACAAATAGAGTAAAATTCAAAGATAATCCAATATTTCTATCAGCTTCATTGAGCATGCCTTTAAAAGGTGTCAATATAGAAAATGATTCTTATCAAGCTTTTATTGATTTAAATGATAACAATTATCATGATGTAAATGATTTTCCAGATATTGGACAAGCTTTATTACCATTAAATCAAAAATTTGATAATGAGTTAAAAATTTCATCATTCACTTTTGGAGCTGATTATGAGTTTAGTCCTAGAAAGCATGTACAAGCAGAGCTTTTATTATGGAATGATAACGGTGAGCATAATTTAAATAGCTCTATTTATGGCGGATATTTAGAGAGTAAAAATAAACTTAGTTTATCGTACATTAAGTTTGCTCAGCCTTTTTCAAGAGACCGTTATAATTTTAAAGGATCATTATTTTTCCAGAATTATGGAGTTAAAAATCTTGAAAATATTAATGAAGTTGGTTTAGGTTTAGGTATAGGATTTAATTTTGGAATTACAGGGAATCAAATTGACCTTGGATATAAGTTAGCAAAAAGAGATGGATTGTACTTAGTTGGAAATGAAACATTACATTCTTTTAATTTAGGTATTAGTATTGGTGACTTATGGTTTATTAAAAGAAGAGAAATTTAATTTTAGGAAAAAAGTATGAAAAATTATGTATATGCAATCGTTTTTTTAATCATTTTCACTTCTGGTTTACATGCCCAATGTAAAAGAGGTGAGCAGTTAAGAATTACAAATGATGTAGAGATAAAAGTTGTTGATTGTAGAGAAGCTATCAGACTTATCTACAATGAAGGATGGTATCCATATTCCATTGAATATGAACAAGAAGATAGATGTCCTCAATTATCTAGTAGTGCTGCTGAATACTACAGAAGTAGCAATTGGGAGTTGAGCGCTCAATCTTATTCTGAGTTAATGGAGTTAAGGTGCGATCAATGGAATTCAGATTGGGTCAATGCTGACGATGTTTATTTATACTGGTCAATTGCATTACAAAATCTCGGAAAATTTGAAGAATCAGAAAAGGTGTTGACTAAAGGCTTACAAGAGCTTCCTGACAATACTTCGTTAATGACAAGATTAGCATACGCTTACAAGAAACAAGATAAAATTGATGAAATGATAATTGAATATGAACGCTTGATGGACTCTGGATCTAGAGATATTGATTCGTTAAGGGATTTAGCCAAGGCTTATGGAAAGCAAGGAAGAACAGATGAACAAATTTCTGTTTTAAAGAAAGTTTTAAACATTGATCCGAATAATTCATCAGTTCAGTCAGAGTTGGCAAGAGTATATGAAGATTCTGGTGAGGATCCGCTTGAAATTTTTAAAGCAAGATTCGAAGATAATCCAGATAATGCGTCCTATGCAGTTGAGTATGCTGAAAAATTAATGTCTAATGGTGAAACAGACGAAGCAATCGATGTCCTTGAAAATACTTTAAGCTACAATCGTGACAATAGTATGGTTTATATGTCGCTTGGTAAAGCTTACAATGAAAACTCTGATTTTGATGAAGCCGTTGAAATTCTTGAAGACTTATTTGAGCTCGATAGAAATAATTTTAGAGTTGCATTATTAATTTCAGTAAACAGTATTGAGATGGACGATTTTGAGTCTGCATTTGAATGGGGTCAAAAATCGATGAAAATTTCAAGAAATAATGCCGAATCTTTAGCCCATATGGGTAATCTTTATTATAAAGCTATGCAGTCTTGTAGAGGAGATAATTTTTCTCGTTCAGATAAAATTGTAGCTTCGCTTGCTTACGAATATTTTGTTAAAGCTGAAAACAAGGGCAATTCAAAATATTTTAAGCAAAAAAATTGGTTAGAAGATAATGAGGTTTTATTTAGTTATGCTGATTGGTTTATGACTGATAAAGATGTTCAAGCTTCTGGAAAGGTTTCTCCAAGTGGAAGGTGTTATGACTGGGTTTCAGAATCTTTATCGAAACAATCTGATTGGTAATCAATGTCTATTGTCAAAGAAAAAGACAAAAAAATCTATGATATAATTCAATCTGAATTAAATAGACAAAATGGATATTTGGAGCTGATTGCATCTGAAAATTTCACTAGTAAAGCTGTTCTTGAAACTGCAGGTTCTGTTCTAACAAACAAATATGCTGAGGGCTATCCTGGAAAAAGATATTACGGTGGTTGTATTCATGTTGACGAGGCAGAAAATTTAGCAATCGATAGAGCTAAAAGACTTTTTAAAGCGGAATATGCCAATGTCCAACCTCATTCAGGTTCATCTGGTAATATGGGTGTTTATCTTGCTTATTTACAGCCTGGAGACTGTATTATGGGGTTAGATTTGAGTCATGGCGGACATTTAACGCATGGATCTAAAGTTAGTTTTTCAGGTCAAATTTATAATTCTGTTACTTTTCAAGTAAAACAAGATACTGGATTAGTAGATTTTGATGACTTGCTAAAAAAAGCTAGAGAATACAAACCTAAAATTATTATTTGTGGTGCAAGCGCTTATCCAAGAACAGTAGAATTTGAAAAATTTAGGGAAGTTGCGGACGAAGTTGGAGCATTTTTACATGGGGATATTTGCCATAACTCAGGATTAATAGCTGCTGAAATGCATCCTTCACCATTTCCGCACTGTCATGTTGTTTCTACCAGTACACATAAATCGCTTAGAGGTCCAAGAGGTGGTATAATTTTGCTTGGTAGTGATTATGAAAATCCATTTGGAAAAGTTGCACCAAAATCTGGAAGAGTTAAAATGATGTCAGAGCTAATCGATAGCGCTGTAATGCCTGGAATGCAAGGTGGGCCGCTTATGCATATCATTGCCGCAAAAGCAGTAGCATTTAAAGAGGCGCTTGAACCATCTTTTAAAACTTATATTAGAGGAGTTCTTGATAACGCACAATGTTTTGCTGAGGAGTTTAAGTCTAAGGGATATGAATTAATTTCTGGTGGAACAGACACTCACTTAGTTTTAATTGATTTACAGAACAAAAATATATCCGGAAAAGCTGCAGAAATTGCTCTTGACGAAGCAGGAATTACCGTAAATAAAAATATGATTCCTTTTGATCCCAAAAGTCCATTTGTGACAAGTGGAATTAGAATTGGTTCTCCAGCTATGACAACTAGGGGAATGGGTGTAGATGAAGTTAAAATTATTGTTGATTTAATAGATCAAGTCATTTTAAATCATGATAATAAAGACAAAATTCAATCAGTTAAAAAGCACGTCAATGAGTTGTGCTCATCTTTTCAAATATATGATTAATTTATTAAAAAAGTTTTTAGCTCGTAAAACCCCTCTATTTTTGATTTTTATTATTTTGAATGGTTGTGCTGTAAACAATAAAATGATGCTAGGGTCAGAAGTAGCAGAAATTGCATTACCATTATCCTTTGAATCTCAAAAAAGGAAAATTCAAAAAAATCCTAATAATCAACTTTTCTATCTTAATGCATCAAAGAGTCGAATAACGTATGCATATGGAATTTTGATGGAAAAAGGAGATAGATTAATGTACAGCGACTATTATAGATCCAGAGATTATTATGCAAAATCCTTGGATTTATTTGTTATTTCTAGAAATTATTTATTTAATGCTCTAGAAATTAAATACGAAAACTTCGTACAAAAAATGAGGAATAAAGAAGAAATAGCTTTTGAAAAAGAGGATATTGACTATTTATATTGGTTGAGTGGTTCTCTAGCAGGATCAATTCAAGCTAGTCAAGGAGATCCTCAATATTTAATTAATCTACCTGATATAAAATGGTTGCTAGAAAATGCCATAACTGTTGACCCTAATTGGGAAAATGGTACGCTTAGCGCTGCTATGATGAGCGTGTATTTAAACGATCTAAGTGGCGATAAAAATGCTCAAAAAACAGCTTTATCATATTTTGATTTAGCAGAAAAACAGTCAAATGGTTTAAATGCTTCAATATACGTCACTTTAGCGGAAAATTACGCAGTGTCAAAACAGGATAAGAAATTATTTATTGAGTTGCTGGATAAGGCAATAAATATTGACGTCAATAAAGATAAAAGTTTGAAACAATCTAACAAATTATCTCAGTCTCGTGCCAAATGGTTAAAATCAAGAGTAGATGATTTATTTTATATGTAAATTATTTTTATGAAAATATTCAGAAACATATTAACCCTCTTATTTTTATCAAATATTATTTTTGCAAGACCCATAGTAATTAAACTTGCGACTGTAGCCCCTGAAGGTACTGAATATTACAATCTTTTATTTGAAATGGGTCAAAGATGGCAACAGGAAACTGAAGGTCAAGTACAATTAAGAATTTATCCAAATGGAGTTGTTGGAGGAGAAAGAGATACAATAAGAAAAATGAGGGTAGGGCAGATACAAGCTTCAGCCATGTCATCTATTGGTCTTGCCGAATTGACCGATCAAATTCAAGCATTTACATTGCCAATGGGTTTTCAAAACTATGAAGAAATTGATAAAGTAAAATCTGTGATGTTTGATGATATTT
>JAYPYG010000036.1:0-7817 GCA_038280095.1 Fidelibacterota bacterium
CCTCTTTTAATCATATATGGTTCAAAAACAGTTACAGGCAATGGTGGTGATTCTGGCTCTTGCACAGTAAATGTTTCGACAGAGACTTCTTGTTTTGCTGCAACTTCATTACTTTCTTCAGTTTCCTGAACAGAAACTTCATTACCAACGCTAGGAACAGTTCCTGAACAACTGATCATTATTAATCCAAACAAAACAAATATTAAATTTTTATGTATCATAATTTCCTCCTAAAAATAAAACTAAATTAATTTATAATTGTTCCAAATATTATTCTAAATATTCACCAAAAACTGTTTTTAAAGCAATTATTATTTCTCCTAAAGTGCAATTATTTTCAACACAGGTTATAAGTTGTGGCATTAGATTCTTACTTGTTTTGGCGAAATTAACTAATTCATCTAGCGATTCTTTTACAATTTTATTATCCCTTTTTTCTTTAAAAATATTTAATCGTTGTAATCTGTCCTCAGAGCTATCTTTAAACGAAGTGCCTGAATCTATAATCTCATCTTCATTTATAAACTTATTTACTCCAACCAAGATTGTTTTTTTTGAATCAATATCTTCTTGAAATTGGAATGCAGATTTTTCAATCTCACTTTGAATTTCACCTTTTTCAATTAAGGTTTTCATACCACCTTTTTCAAATATTTCATCAATTTTCAATTCTGCTTCTTTAACAATATTATTAGTTAAGTCTTTGATAAGTGAACTATCTCCTAATGGATCAATATAGTTTGCGATTCCACTTTCATGTGCAATTATCTGCTGAATTCTTAAAGCTGTAGTTGCATTTTCTTCGGAGGGTAAACTGACTGCTTCATCTTTTCCATTTGTATGAATTGACTGAGCTCCTCCAAAAACGGCTGATAAGCTTTCTAAAGTTGTTCTGGCTATATTATTATCAATTTGTTGTGCAGTAAGCGTTGATCCGCCGGTTTGAACATGAAATCGGCATAATTGAGATTTGACATTATCTATTTTAAATCTTTCCTTTATTATCTTAGCCCAAATAATTCTTGCAGCCCTAAATTTCGCAACTTCTTCAAAAAAATCTCGGTGGGCATTGAAAAAAAATGAGACTTGCTCAGTTAGTTTAATAAGATCCAGATTATCTTCTTCAGCTTTTTCTAAATATGTGATTGCGTTAGCAAATGTAAAAGCTAGCTCTTGAACTGCGGTGCTCCCAGCTTCTCGAATGTGATATCCTGATATAGAAATACTATTCCATTTAGAAAGATTGTGTTGACAAAATTCAAAAACATTTGAAGTTAATCTTAGCGAGTGTTCTACAGGAAAAATGAAAGTTCCTCGAGCAATATATTCCTTAAGAATATCATTTTGCAATGTTCCACGAAGAGCATCAAAGTCATAACCTCGTTTTTTAGCTGTTGCAAAATAAAATGCTAACAGAATGGAAGCTGTAGAGTTTATTGTCATAGAAACTGAAATATCTTCAAGATTAATATTTGCAAAAAGATGTTCCATATCCTCAATAGTTGAAATTGGAACACCAGATTTTCCTACTTCGCCAAAAGACATATCATCATCAGAGTCGTATCCCATCTGTGTTGGTAAGTCAAATGCAACTGACAAACCACTTACTCCATTCTCAATTAGCTTTAAGTATCTTTTATTTGATTCATCAACAGAAGAAAAGCCTGCATATTGACGCATAGTCCATAGTTTGTCTTGGTACATATTTTTATAGATACCTTTTTCAAAAGGATATTTACCAAATTTGTTTTTTGACATAATAAAAATTAAACCTTTATAAAATTAAATATTCTAATTAATGGTTAAATTAACATAAAGATATGGAAT
This sequence comes from Fidelibacterota bacterium, assembly GCA_038280095.1. Classification (GTDB taxonomy): domain Bacteria; phylum Fidelibacterota; class Marinisomatia; order Marinisomatales; family Marinisomataceae; genus Marinisoma. Next base: position 1,828 of record JAYPYG010000036.1, read on the forward strand.
TCACTTTAAAAGAAAAATTAATGCTTGCAACTAAATATCGAAAATATGCCGATCATTCCGATCATTCTAATGAATTTAATGGTGAAAGTTTAGTTGTTCTTCCAGATAATGATATTGCTTTTAAAATGGCGCAACTTTTTACAGCTAAAGCTCAAGGTAAAGTTCATTATCTATTAAAAGATTCTATTTCTAACTTTTATTCTAATGAGATCATCCAAAATTCAATTCAATACTCATATAATGATATGAATTCATTAGGTTTACCCAGAGATATTTTTATTGATAAAATTAGAAAATTTAATTTTGAAAATATTATTGATTTGAATGCAAACTTTAGCAGATTTGGGGCATTCTTATGTTTGCTAAGTAACACTAAGGTAAGAATGGGTTTTAATTATGATAATTCCAAAAAATATTATAATGTTATATTGGATTCTAATTATCAGCAGGATTTAGAAGGAACTTTTAAAATGATACAACAGTTTATAAAAATATGATAGAACATTTGAAAAAAATTATATCATCTGATTTAATTATAAACGATAAAGTTTATAATTTTGATGATACCCTTCAATTTCCATGGCAGTGGATTGCTAATATCGATCTTTTTTTTAAAGATATTGAAAGTTCATACTCAAAAATTGATAATGTAATTATAGATGAATCTAATGGACCTGTTTTTATATCTGATTCAGCTACTATAGAACCGTTTGTAATTATTAATGGCCCTGTATTTATTGGTGATAATTGTTTAATTAAATCTCATTCAAATATTTCAAAATCTATAATAAACCATGATTGCAAAATTAAAGGCGAGGTGCATACCTCAATTTTTCAACCATTTGCTAACAAAGCTCATGAAGGGTTCTTGGGACATAGCTTTATTGCATCTTGGGTAAATCTTGGGGCAGGTACCACAACAAGTAATTTGAAGAATAATTATTCGAATGTTTTAGTAAAATGGAATGGAGAATTAGTTGATACTAAATCCATTTTCTTTGGTTCAATCATCGGAGAGCATGTAAAAACATCAATTGGTACCAACCTGAATACAGGAACAGTCATTGAAATGGGATCTAACATTGTCTCACAATCTTTTCCTCCAAGATATATTCCAAGCTTTTCATTTTATTACAATGGCAAGATTTCAAAAATCACTTTTGACGACTTTAAGGATGTTGCTTCAAAAGCAATGTCTAGAAGAAATGTTGATTTCTCCTCAATAGAAGCTACATTTTCTGATCTTTACAAAAAAGATTGACACAATACTAAACAAATAATATCTTCGAATCAATATGAGCACATTTGATTTAAATAGCATTGACGAAGTAATAACTCCATGTTGTGACGTTGAAGTAAAGACTTCTGATATTGGTGACAAATTAAAATGCCCTGCCTGTGGTATGAATTTAAAGCAAAGAATTTTCTTGCCCTTCCTCGAATATTTAATGGAAAATGGACATGTAGAAAATTTAGATTTCTTTGATTTAGATTTATACAATCAAGATAAAGAGTCCTTAGATAGTGAAGATGAAGAATATGAACTAGACAAATATGAAGTTAAAAAAGATAGCTTAAATATTTATGAAGATGATTCGAAGTTTGGAGGGAATAGCACGGTTGCAGCCGAAACTTCAAATTCAATAGATGAGTCTGCTGTTTCTAGTGATTGGACAAAATTTGCTACAGAGGATTCAGAATAAAATTCTTTCAATAGCTTTATAATAATACTAAATTGGTTGAACCGAAGATTTATCAGGCTATAAAAAATGCGAAAGATTGAAAGACTTTCCCCCGCTTATCAACTTTCTTTTATAGCCTGTTTTTTTTATAATTATTGATTGTTTAATTTAATTTTTAGGAGTTATATTAAAAATAGACTGAATAGTCGGTTTTTGAAAAAAAAAATGAAAATAGCAGTATTAACAAAAGCAATTCCAAGTTATGAATCCAGTATCAGAGTAGATAGCTCAGGTAGTTGGATTGATGAGTCCATTGTTAATTACGTTGTCAATGAAAGTGATTCATACGCTCTTGAAGAAGCGTTACAAATCAAAGAAAGTTCAGGCGAAGATTCTGAAGTAGTTGTTGTTACTCTTGGATCTGAAGATAATACTTCAAAAGTAATTAAAGACGGGTTAGCAAAAGGTGCTGATCGTGGAATATTTATCAAAAATGAGTCTTCTACAACAGATCCACTTACAGTTGCAAAAATTTTTGCTGATAATTTAAAATCTGAGAACTTTGATTTAATTTTATCCGGTTTACAATCAGACGATATGGGTTCTGGACAAACAGGTGTTTTAATTGGAGAGCTACTTGAGATGTCAACAGCTACACTTGCTATAGAAACTCAAGTTGAAGGTGATAAGATTAAAGTTAAAAGAGAGCTAGAATCAGGATGGTTTCAGTGGGTAACACTTCCTTTTCCTGCAAGTATCTCAATCCAGTCTGGTATTAATGAGCCGCGCTATCCTTCTTTAAAAGGGATTATGGGCGCAAAAAGAAAAGAATTAAATACTCTTGAATCTTCTGCTGAGTCTCAAAAACAAAGCTTTGTAAATTTATATGTTCCAAAGAATGAGAAGGTTACAGAAAAGATTGAAGGGGATGCAGATACAATTGTAGCTAAGCTAATGGATATATTAAAAAATAAATTAAAGGTTATATAATGGTATTAGTTGTTCTAGAAAATCAGAGAGGTAAAATTCACCCTTTCAGTCTGGAGGCAGTAGCGGCAGGACAAAAGTTTGCAAACGAATTGAACTGCGACTTATCCATATTATGTATTGGTGAAAAAGTAGATGAATTAAGATCTCAAGCACAAAATTTCAAAGCAAGTAAACTCATTTCAGCAAAAAATGACTTAATTGATATGTATTCTGCAGATGGTTATTCAAAGGTTCTTTCTGATGTAATTAGTGAACTTTCACCAAAATATGTTTTAGTAGGTCATTCTTATATGGTTAGAGACTTTCTTCCAAGAGTGAGCGCTAAGCTTAGTATACCATTTGTTAGTGACATTATTTCTGTAGATTTTAATAGTGGTAATCCACTTTTTTCAAAACAAGTTTTTAATGCAAAGCTTGCAACAAGTATTGAAATATCATCTGATCAAGCTTTATTAAGTTTTCAATCTGCAGCTTTTTCAAGCGACGATATTGAGGAGGGAGCTCCTGGGTCAGTAGAAGAATTTAATGTTCAACTTTCTGATAGTGATATTAAGTCAAATAGTGAACCTGAATTTCAAGAATCATCAACCGGAGTTGATTTAACAACAGCAGAATTAATTTTATCTGTTGGAAGAGGTATTGAAAGTGAAGACAATCTTCCTACGATGCAATCTTTAGCTGATGCAATGGGGGCTGAAGTTGCTTCCTCAAGACCTGTAGTAGATATGGGTTGGTTGCCTCCATATAGACAAGTTGGTAGCTCGGGTCAGGTTGTATCTCCTAAGTTATATTTTTCTTGTGGTGTTTCTGGAGCTATTCAGCATGTAGTTGGGATGAAGGGTTCAAAAAATGTATTGGCTATCAATAAAGATGAAGATGCCCCTATATTTGAAATTGCTGATTACGCTGTCATTGGTGATGTTCTTGAAATTGTACCAAAATTGACTGAGGAAATTAACAATAGTAAGTAAGAATCTCTTATGTTACAATTTTCTCTCGTAGAACAAATAGCTTTAGCCCTTTTCCTTTTATCTGGTATCTCCTTTTTCTTATATCACCTATTATTTAGGCTTAGAATTGTATTAAAAGGAAAGTCAAACTTTAGCGTAGATGAACTCCCAAAAAGAATTATCAGAGTTTTTGATGAAGTTATTCTGCATAAAAAAGTTGCAAGCGGGAAAAGAAAGTCTGCTGGTATATTACATGCTCTGGTGATGTATGGATTTATTTTTTTTGGATTAATAACCATTAATCATTTTGGTATGGCTTTTGGATTTCCAATTTTTAGTGAATCTTTTAGACATACATATTTTTTAATTTTTGGTGCGCCTTGGGCAATTTTGTGCACAATTGGTATTTTAGGGTTAGCATATAGACGTTTTGTTATCAAACCTGAAGCGCTAGGAAAATTTTCAAGTACTTCTGCGTTAGTTTCAGTTTTTATCGTTACTCTTATGACAACTTACTTAATTGATGAGCTACATATCTTAACTGGCGCGGCAGAAAAATTTAACTGGTGGTTGCATTCTGGGGTAATAGGTGGATTTTTATTTCTAATTCCTCAATCCAAGCATATGCACTTAGTACTTTCACCTTTTAATATTTTCTTGCGTCCGTTTGAAGTACCCAACCATGGAGCTATTCCAATTGATATGGAGGCTTCAGAAGAAGAGCTAGACAACTTACTACTTGATTTATCAAGATTAAGCAAAGATCAAGCACTTGACATTTTTACATGTGTTGAATGTGGAAGATGCACAGATGTATGCCCAGCAAATAGAGGTGGAGGAATTTTAGATCCAAAATACCATTTCATTTTAGATTTAAAAGATTCAATGTTAGAAAGTGGTGATGTTAACGTAGTTGATAAGATTAATGTTGAAGCAGGGTGGGAATGTACTACATGCCAAGCATGTACAGAGGTTTGTCCTGTAGGGAATCATGTTGAAAAGGCAGATGAAATAAGAAGTTTTCAAGTTTTAGCAGAAGGTGATGTTCCTCAAGAATATCAGAAGCTTTTAAGAAATCTACAAGAAACTGGCAATACAGAAGGATCATCATCGAGCGAACTATTAAATGAGCTACCAGTTTACACAGCTGACAAAGAGTTGGTGCTTTGGCTTGGTTGTTTTGCAAAGCATGCAATGGACCCTAATTTTGTAAGTTCAGTTCGAAATTTTGTCAAAATTCTTGAATCGGCCGGCGTTACATATGGTGTACTGAGTAACGAACAATGCTCTGGAGATCCTGCAAATAAATTAGGAGATAAATTAACCTATCAATTATTAATGGATCAAAATGTCGAAGAATTAAATAAAGTAAAAAATGTGACAACTATGTGTCCACATTGTGTAGTAAATCTCCAAAAAGAATATAAAAAATATCATGAAATCAAGTATGAGGTTAAACATCATACCCAAGTAATTTCTGAATTATTAGAAGAGGGTAGAATTAATATTAACCCAGGTTCATTGGAGAAAGTAACATATCATGATCCATGCAATCTTTCTAGAACGCTTGATGAAGTTTCTGCTCCTCGAAATGCTATTAAAGCTGCTGCTCCTGAATTTTTTGAATTGGATGAAAGCGGTAAAGAAACTTTATGCTGCGGAGCAGGTGGTGCTTTATGGTGGAAAAAAGATAGTGGAGAAGGTAGAACTCATCTTTTAAGAGCAGAACAGGTAATCGAATCAAAAACTGATACAGTAGTTACGGGATGTAATTTTTGTTATGGCATGATGAATCAAGGTATTGGACCCTTAACTCCAGCAGGACAAGAAGAAATCAAGGTTAAAGATGTTGCAGATATTGTAGCAGAAAATCTTTCTTAAGAGTTTTTAAAAATATCAATTGCCGAACAGGGCTCACCAAAATAAATACGTTTAGCATATTTAGTTAAATTAGCTGTAATAATCAAATATGCCCATGTAGGAACTGCTGCTTTTGAACATCCTTTGATAATGACTTTTTGATCTTGATATTTTTCCCAGTCAATCAAGGACACTTTTCTTCTAAAATCTTTTTCTTTAATAATACCTTCAGTTAAAAAGTCATCTAGATTAATATGATGCATTATTTAATAACCTGTACCGCTTTATTTATTTTGTCTACCAGAAAATCAACTTCTTCAACACTGTTATAAAAATAAAAACTAACTCGTGCACATGCTGTGATATCTAGCGCTTGCATTAATGGTTGACAGCAATGGTGGCCAGATCGAATGGTAATTCCTTCGTAATCTAAGAAGTGTGCTAAATCTAGAGAATGAATACCTTCAATATTGAAACTTATAATTGGCGTTCTTTCAGGTGCATTTCC
>JAYPYG010000037.1:0-7600 GCA_038280095.1 Fidelibacterota bacterium
TTGAAACAGGAACACAAAAAATTGAAGATGCTTTGAAGAAAGTAGATAGGGTTGCAAGTAGCCATGAATAACATACATATAACAATGAACAATAAACTTCTTACCTATGCCCTATCAGCTTTATTGTTTGTTTTCCCTGTTCACTTAGTCTTTATTTTTTTAAAAAATCTTTTATATGATTTTGGAGTTTTAAAAGGGGAAAACGTTGGGGCCAAAGTAATTAGTATAGGGAATATTGCTCTTGGTGGTACTGGAAAAACTCCTACCACTATTGCAATAGCAAATTTTTTAGAAAAAAACGGTTATAGCGTTGGTATTGTATCTAGAGGTCATGGAAGAGAAAATATTTCAAATAATTTTTTGCTTAAAAATCAAAGCTGGAGAGAATGTGGTGATGAAGTGGTTCTTTTAAAAAATAATACTTCTTCAAATACTCGTATTTTTGTTTCTCTAAACAAGGTCTATGCTGCAAAGCAGTTGTCTAAAATGGGGTGTAATGTGGTTTTGCTAGATGACGGGTTTCAACACAGAAGGATTGACAGAGATGTTGATGTTGTTTTGCTTGGCCCTGAAAATCAAAACAAGAGCTGTCAGCTGATCTATCCCTATGGTCTATTAAGAGAGCCGTTGTGTTATTTAAAAAGAGCAGATATTACAATTAATACCAAAAATAATTTAGTTAAAGATGCGGGCCTTAAATCTGATCACACACTAGACCTAAAGATTAAAGAAGAGGTTCTGTCTTCGAGTTCTATAAAAAATATTCATGCCCTGGCCAATAAGTCGGGAATTGTTTCGGTTTGCTCTATAGGAGATCCTGAGAGTTTCTCAAAAACGCTAGAAGGTGTAAATATTAATGTAGACAAAAAACTAGTGTTTCCTGATCACTGGCCTTTTTCTTTACATGATGTAGAAGAGATTAACCGCCTTTCGATAAAAGAGGGGTTAAAACATATTGTTTGTACAGAAAAGGACTTTGTAAAGCTGGCAGAATTTAAACAGCAGCTTAAAGTTGATATCAACGCTATTATTATGAATCATCAATTATCAGAAGAGATTGAGCGAGATATTTTGGCTCGCTTAGTATAAAATTTTACACCATTGACATTGGATATGTAATAAGCTAAGTTTTTGAACATTTAACACATTAGGAGGATTTAAATGGTAGAATTATTTTTAGAGGGTGGACCTTTCATGTGGCCGATTTTGCTCTTGCTTCTTGCAGGTCTTGGTCTTGTAGGAGAAAGGTTTTATTCCCTTAATCAATCACAAGTAGATTCTGATGGTTTTATGGACTCTTTGAGAGGCGCTTTAAAATCAGGTGGATCTAAAAAAGCTTTGGATGTTTGTGCGGGACACGATGGTCCTGTTTCTAATATTTGTAAGGCTGGTTTATCTAAAGTAGGAAAAGGTCCTGAGCAAGTTGAAAAGGCAATTGAAAATGCCGGCTCACTAGAGATGGCTTTCCTAGAAAAAAATATGGGTTGGCTAACTGCAATTATCGCTATTGCACCTATGATGGGTTTTACGGGTACGGTTGCAGGTATGATTTTTGCGTTTGACGCTATTGCCGCTGCAAACGATATTTCACCTGCTGTTGTAGCTGTTGGTATTTCCCAAGCTCTTTTAACTACGGCTTTTGGACTTATTGTTGCTATGATTATTCAAATTGCTCAAAACTTTTTCTCATCAATGATTGATGGTATGGTTTTGGACATGGAAGAAAGATCTATAGAAATCACAGACCTATTAAGAGACTCAAAATAAAATATGGCTCTTAGAGAACGAAAAGCGCGCGTTGGTGCTATTCCTGAAGGTGGAATGGCTGACATAGCATTTCTTTTGCTAGTATTCTTCTTGGTTACCACAACCATTGATATGGACAAAGGTCTAGGGATAATTCTTCCAGCAGAAGGTCAAGAGCTAGAAATCAACAAAAAAAATATTCTTAACTGCCTTATCAGCGCCTCAGGCAATGTATTGCTTGGTGGCGAGCCTGTAGAAATGAAAGACTTAAGCAGAAGAGTTAAAGAAGAAATTCGTGCGAACGATAAGCTTATTATTTCTGTTAAAGCTCATGAAAAATCAGAGTACGATGTATATGTTGAGGTGCTAGATCAATTAAAACTTGCAAACGCTACTAGAATATCAATTGCGGAGACAGAATAATGAAGTTTAGAAGAAAATCTGGGGTAGAATCAAAAATATCAACATCCTCCATGCCCGATATTATCTTTATGCTTCTAATCTTTTTTATGGTTACCACCGTTCTAAGAGAGTTTTCGGGTCTTCCAGTTTCACTGCCAAAGGCGGAAAGAATTGAAAAACTGGAATCAAAAAGACATACATCAGATATTTGGGTGTCAAAAGACGGATTAATTTCAATTGAAGACAAGCTTTATAATAATCAAGATGTACGACATGTAATGTATGAGAAAAGGGCATCTGATCCTCAACTTACGGTTTCATTAAAAGCTGACCAAGCTGCTAGAATGGAAATTATTTCCGACATTCATAATGAATTGAGAAAAGCAGATGCATTAAAATTAAACTATTCTACAAAGGTTAAGGCTCCAAACTAATGGACGAATTAAAAAAAATATTAGATAAATTTAATCCATTCTCCAGGTTGGTTGACTTTTTTCTAAAAAGAGCCAAACTGCTTGAAAAGTCATTAAAAGAAAAATATTCAACAGTACTTAGGGTTGGTTTATTGTTTGCATCCTTTCTTTTGCTATTAGGGTTTTATTCATTGCAGCGCTTTGAAAATGATATTGATATTGAAACAGAGAGCCAAATTATTATTGAAAATATTGAAATACCAGAAACTCAACAATTTGAAACTCCTCCACCGCCAGCTAGGCCGTCTGTTCCTGTAGAGTCAGAAGATGACGATCTCGCCGATGACCTTACAATTGAGGAGACAGATTTAGACAGTTTTGATGCGTGGGACGCTCCACCTCCACCTCCATCTGGTCCACAAGTGAAGTTTATTCCATATGATGACCCACCAAGGCCATTATTCCCAATTAAACCTGTTTATCCTGATATTGCTCAAGAAGCTGGTATTGAAGGACAGGTTTTAGTACAGTGTTTCATTGACAAAACAGGCAGAGTTAAAGAAACAATTGTTTTAAAAGGAATTCCAAATACAGGACTTAACGAAGCTGCTGTTGACGCTTTAAGAAAAACTAGATTTAGACCAGCTAAGCAACGTGAAACAAAAGTTGGTGTATGGATTACAATCCCAATCAACTTTAAGCTCCAAAACTAGTTTGAATTCGCTTATTCTTTTTGAAATCCTTATAGTGGGATTTGCAAATATTCCCATTCTGTTGGTTGCCAAAGCTTTAAACACCACAAATGCCAAATATCTCATAGCCGGCTATAATACAATGTCAGATTTAGACAGGGGAAAATTGATGTTAAAAGATTGGTAAGCTCGACCAAAACATTTTTATATCTTTTGGCAACGGTTCCATTTTTAGCTTTTGTAGTCTTAATTACCGCTAGCAGACTTGAGATCGCTGTTGTAGGATATTGCTTGGTTGTAATTGTTTTGATTTGCTGGTTCTTTGTATTTACAAAAAAAGCGGGTCTCAGATAACAACAAGCTTTTTGGGAGGGTAATTATTAAAGCCCATTTCAATTTGATCACCGCTTTCAAGAGCTCCAACACCTTCCGGCGTACCAGTAAAAATTATATCTCCTTTTTTAAAATCAATGGTCTTTGAAAGGTGTAGAATAATGTCTTCAAAAGAAAATATCATATCTTTTAAATTTCCTTCTTGTCTTATTTTTTGATTTATCATTAAATAGAATTCTTGTGGACATTCGTGTATGAAGTTTGCGTCTATTACTGCAGATCCTTTAAATGTCTTTGAAGCAAACCATGGCATCCCTTTTTTCTTAAGCTCTGTTTGAAGGTGTCTGTCTGTTAAATCTAAACCTATTGAAAATCCAGAAATGAATGTGTGGGCCTCTTCGCGGTTTTTTGGCGCCCCCTCTTTTCCTATCAAAAGAACTACTTCAAGCTCGTGTTCTATTGTTTTGTTTGGTGGTATCTCAATTGTCTCATTAATGTTTAAAGCTGAATTTGATTTTTGAAAAATTAGTGGTGACGTTGGAATCTTGTTGCCAAGCTCTTTTGCATGTCCTGCAAAATTTCTTCCAACACAATAGATATTTTCAAATTTTAAGTTTTCACTCATCTTTTTTCTTTAAAAAACCTGAAAGAGAGCTTGATATATATTCTTGATTTAACCTTGCTATATTTATCTGCCCTATTTCTTTTGGACATTCGGCTGAACATGCACCAGTATTAGTACATGAACCAAACCCTTCTTCATCCATTGTTGCTACCATTTTAGCAACCCTGTCTTTTCCTTCTTTTTGTCCTTGGGGCAACAAAGATAAATGAGAAACTTTTGCTGAAGTAAATAACATTGCTGAAGAATTTTTGCAAGCAGCAACACAGGCACCACAACCGATACAGGCGGATGAAAGGAACGCTTCATCAGCATATTCTTTTTCGATTGAAATAGAGTTGGCCTCAGGCGCCTCCCCCGTATTGGTTGATACATAACCTCCCGAAGAAATGATTCTATCAAAAGACTTTCTATCAACAGAGAGGTCCTTTATTACTGGAAAAGACTCTGCCCTAAAAGGTTCTAATAAAATATCATCTTCGTTATTAAATGCTCTCATGTGAAGCTGACACACCGTTGTTGCCTTTTGAGGTCCATGCGGTCTACCGTTAATCATAAAACCACAAGATCCGCAAATTCCTTCTCTGCAGTCATGATCAAATGCAACAGGATCCTTTTTTTCTTTTACAAGCTTGATATTTAAAATATCTAGCATTTCTAAAAATGAAATGTTTGGGTCTATGTTTTCAAGTCTGTAGGTTTTCAATGTTCCCTTATTGGAATCAGATCCTTGTCGCCATATTTTCAAATTGACATTCATTTACTTATAACTTCTGGTTTTTAGTTTAACATTATTATATTTTAATTCTTCTTTATAAAGTTTTGGTTCTTCATTTTCAGAATAATCCCAAGCTGCTACATATTTATAGTCTTGGTCATTTCTTTCTGCCTCATTTTCTTCTGTCTGATACTCTTCTCTGAAATGTGCACCACAAGATTCTTTTCTATCTAAGGCGTCAAAAGCCATTAATTCTGCAAGCTCTATAAAGTCTTTTATTCTTAGCGCTTTTTCTAGTTCTTGGTTGACATCTTTATCGCTTCCTGGTATAGAAATATCATTCCAGAACTTTTCTTTAATTTTTGGAATTTCTAACAAAGCCTCTTTTAAGCCTGCCTCATTTCTTGCCATTCCTATTTTATCCCACACAATTTTCCCCAGCTCTCTATGAACCTCATCTACTGCCAACTTCCCATCTACGCTCATTAGTTTAGCAATTTCATTCTTTGTTTTCTCTGCCGCTTCTTTAAACTCAGGCCTATCTGTAATGTCTTGCATAAGGGGTGTTTCTTTTGCTAGAAAGTCCATTGCTGTGTGTGGAACAACAAAGTAACCATCTGCTAATCCCTGCATTAATGCACTCGCTCCCAATCTGTTGGCTCCATGGTCTGAGAAGTTGCTTTCGCCTATTGAAAACAGGCCTTTGATGGTAGTCATTAAATTATAATCAACCCAAAGCCCGCCCATTGTATAATGAACTGCTGGGTAAATCTTCATCGGTGTTTTATAGGGATTTTCGTCAGTAATGTTTTGATACATATCAAACAGATTACCATATTTTTCTCTTATGAAATCTTCCCCTTTTTCTTCAATTGCTTTTTGAAAGTCAAGATAGACCGCAAAACCAGTTGGTCCAATTCCTCTTCCTTCATCACAAACTTCTTTAGCTCTTCTACTAGCAACATCTCTTGGAACCAGATTACCAAAAGCGGGGTATATTCTTTCAAGATAATAGTCTCTTTCTTCTTCTGGAATTTCTGTTGGTTTTCTTTGATCATTTTTCTTTTTAGGAACCCACACTCTCCCGTCATTTCTAAGACTTTCACTCATTAGGGTCAATTTAGACTGAAAGTCGTTCTTAACAGGAATACAGGTTGGGTGAATTTGTGTAAAGCTCGGGTTTGCAAACAGGGCTCCCTTTCTGTGTGCTCTCCAATTTGCAGTTACATTACTTGCCATGGCATTTGTTGACAAATAATAAACATTTGAATAGCCTCCTGTTGCCAAAATAACAATGTCAGCACTGTGCGTTTCTACCTTTCCATCTACAAGATTTCTAGTTACAATTCCCTTGGCCTTACCTTCAACCAACACAACGTCTAGCATGTCATGCCTTGGATAAAAAACCACTTTTTTCTTTTCCATCTGCCTACTCAAAGCTGAATATGCACCAAGCAATAGCTGTTGACCGGTTTGCCCTCTAGCATAAAAAGTTCTTGAAACCTGTACACCTCCAAAAGATCTGTTGTCTAATAGCCCGCCATATTCTCTTGCAAAAGGCACCCCCTGTGCAACACATTGATCTATAATATTTTTGCTTATCTCTGCCAACCTATAAACGTTGTCCTCTCTTGACCTAAAATCTCCGCCCTTTATAGTGTCATAAAAAAGTCTCATTACACTATCTCCATCGCTTTTATAGTTCTTTGCAGCATTTATTCCACCTTGAGCTGCGATACTATGAGCTCTTCTTGGCGATTCATGAAAAGAAAAAGCGTGAACATTAAACCCTCTTTCTGCCAACGTCGCAGAAGCAGAGGCTCCTGCTAGCCCTGTGCCTATCACTATAATCTTATACTTATTGGCCTCTTCCGGCGTGAGCTTATTGAGGCTGCTTTTGTATTCTTCCCACTTTGTATAAAGCTCACCTTCTGGTGCTTTCGAAAATAAATTAGATTGTGTCATATTATCCTCACTAAAAATCCAAACCATACAGGAATTGAAATAAATCCTAGGGGAATCCAAAACCAAAAGATGGCTGCAAGGTTATTATAAATACTTTCATATTTTGTTCCCACAATGCCGAGCGTTTGACCTGCTGATGCAATTCCATGTTTAAGGTGGTATCCTAAAAGAGCGATTGCAATAATATAAAATATTGATACAGCAGGGCTCCCGAACCCTACAGAACTTTCCGTAACAACATAATAGTAGCTCATTCCCTGAAGGTCAAAATTAAACTTATACCAAAATGTTGACCAGTGCGTTGCAAGAAAAATAAAAACAACACTTCCGGTGAAAGCCGCGGACCTTGCTGCGCTTGGAGTGTTTTCTTTGCTATATGATGAAACCACCTTTTTTGCCTTTCTGTTTTTTATCCAAAGCAAAATTCCGCTATATGCGTGGCTTCCAACAAACAGCACCAAAAAGAACTCAGCTATTCTAATTAAAAACCCTAACTGGTGCAGTTTGTTTACGTAGGCATTAAACGCCTCTTCCCCAACAAAAAGGAAAAGGTTTCCGAAAAGGTGAAAAGCCATAAAAAAGGCCAATAAAAGCCCGGTAATGGCCATCAAAATTTTTCTCCCTACAGAAGAGGTTAATAGTTTAATTATAGACATATTAAGGTGATGTTAATTTTAAAACGCATTTACATAAATATAAAGACAAATTG